>JBBSKP010000150.1:0-12753 GCA_038256175.1 Mycobacteriales bacterium | reverse complement strand
CGTTGCGATACTGTTCACCTGCGAAGTGCCTTCCAGCCAGCATTGTGGAGCCGTAGAGAAGTCCCATTATGCCTTGCAGGACAGGCACTTTCGCTTATCTACACTCCGATTCGCGGGCATTTCGCGAGAAATCCAGGCTAATGGCTCCACGCGCAATAGGATCCACCGGCGGAAGTCCCAATAAGTCGTAAATAGATGGCGGTGTCTTGCCGCAGTGGTCTTACCGCAATGGTCGCGTGGGATCCCGCGTCGCAGGCTCCGGCAGTTGGCCGTGCAGGGGGTGCGGATATGCCCCTCCTAGGGTGCCTATTCCCGCCCGATCGGACCGTAAAGGATCAGGGAGTCACGTCAATTCCTGACCGAGGAGAAACCTAAATGACCATCACGGCAGAGACCCAGTCGTCGGAAGCTGATATTCAGAACCTGCGGGCAGAGCTCGACCGACTGGATGCCGAGATCCTTGCCAATGTCCGCCGACGCGCTGAGATGACTCGCCGTGCAGGTCGGGCCAGAGTCGATGCAGGACTCCCACAAGTGACCCGCAGCAACGAAATGGACGTCCTTCGCCGGTTCGAGCAGGACCTCGGTCGCGACGGTGTAAGCCTCGGAATGGTGCTGCTTAGGATGGGTCGTACCGGTCATCCGGGCAACTAGCGCACGCCGCCAAACATGTGAATCGCGATGATCTTGCTGTGAGCTCAGGTACACGGCACGATTGACCCGTGAAAAGGTGTCAATGTGTCAGTACTTGATGGGCCTTGCCTGCGCTTCGCGGACGAATTGGGACGACAGCAAGAGTTGGTGCTCTCGCCCGACACGCCACGCGTGACCGTGGGGCGCTCGCCGCAAGCAGATGTAGCTTTGACCTGGGATGACGAGGTGTCCCGGTTGCATGCCGCCATCGAATGGATCGGTACGCACTGGACGATCGTCGATGACGGTCTCTCCCGCAACGGCACGTTTGTCAACGGTGAACGGCTAGCCGGCCGCAAGCGCCTGCGGGCAGGGGATCGCATCCGAATCGGCGGTGCACTGCTGACCTTCCACGAGTTCGGGTCCGGGATCGACGATGTCACGAGGGTGTCATCGGGCGCGATTCCGACTCTGCGGTCGCTCACTGAAACGCAACGATCGGTGCTGGTCGCGTTGTGCCGTCCTTATAAGCACAGCGCCTCTTTCGCCAGCCCCGCATCGAATCAGCAGATTGCCGCGGAGTTGTTCCTGAGCGTGGATGCGATCAAAACGCACCTGCGCGCATTGTTCGCGAAGTTCGGCGTCGAAGACCTTCCACAGAACCAGAAACGGGTCCGCCTCGCGGAACTGGCGTTGCAGAGCGGAGTCATCTCCGAGCGCGACCTGTAGGGCGCACGATCGGTTGCAGCGTTCACGCGCCGAGACGGTGTTCCTTCGGGCTGATCCCGTTCTCGCGTTTGAACGCTGCGCTGAGCGCGAAAGCGCTGCCGTAGCCCACCTGCCTGGCGACCGCGTCGATGGTTGCATCGGATTCGCGCAGCAGATCGGCTGCCAGTGCGAGCCGCCATTCGGTGAGAAATGCCATCGGCGGATCGCCGACAAGGTCGGTGAACCGCCTCGCCAGTGCCGCGCGGGATACGCCGGATTCGGTGGCGAGGTTGGCGACGGTCCACGGGTGCGTGGGGTTGTTCTGCAATAGCCGAAGTGCCTTGCCCACCACGGGGTCCGCGTACGCCTGGTACCAGTCGGGCGCGTCGGAGCGGGCGAACCAGGTGCGCAACGCGGCGATGAGAACCAGGTCGAGCAGCCGGTCGAGGACGACGCCCTGGCCAGGTTCGTCTTTCCCGATCTCCTGTTCGAGCAGTGGCAGTAACGGGCAATCGAGTTCCGACTCCGAGAGCACCGCGACGTGCGGCAGTGCGCGCAGCAACCGCTGACTGACGGCACCACACATTTCATATGTCCCGGTCACCATCACCGTGGCGCCCTGGGGGCTGGTTCCCCAACTCCGAACGCCGAGACTCAGTGTCTCGCACAACACTTCGCCGTCGGGTGTGGTGGTGACATTGCCCGGTCGGATGATGATCTCAGGCGCGGTGTCGAGGCTGTCCGCGACCGTGTACGGCTCGGGGCCGCGAATGATCGCAGTATCGCCCGGGCGCAGTCTGATCGGCTCGCCGCGGTCCGGGATTATCCAGGCGTCGCCACGCATGAACGCGACGAGCGTCAGTGGCGCCTCATCCTGAATGCGTAGCGACCACGGCGGATCGAGGATCGATCGCATCAGGAATGCGCCTCGGGCCCGCGGGCCTTCGAGGAGGCTGGCGAGAGCATCCATGGCCAAATTGTAGACGATTACGCATGAAAGTGAGCGTCTAGACCATGGATCGTCTTGACCTTCTCGGCTGTACTTATCTCAGATCATCCGACTATGAGGTAAGGGGCCAGGAAATGCGAAGCAGAACAACAGATTCCACGACACTAGTACTCGGCGGCACCGGCAAGACGGGAAGTCGGGTGGTGCAGCAGCTCCGGGAACGCGGTGTCGCTGTCCGAATCGGCTCACGCTCGGCGGAACGGCCCTTCGACTGGACCGACCGGAGCACCTGGGCGGCACCGCTCGAAGGTGTTGAGTCCGTGTACATCTCGTTCCAGCCGGATCTTGCGATTCCCGGCTCCGACGACGTAATCCGCGCATTTGCCGAACTCGCTGTCGCGAGCGGCGTCCGCCGGTTGGTCCTACTCTCGGGTCGTGGCGAGCCCGAAGCGGAGGCATGCGAGAAGATCGTCGCGGCATCGGGTGTCGAGACGACGATCGTGCGGTGCAGCTGGTTCGCCCAGAACTTCAGCGAGGACTACCTCGTCGAGCCTGTACTCGCAGGCGAGGTCGTTCTGCCGGCGGGCGATGTGCCCGAACCCTTCGTCGATGTCGACGACATCGCGGATGTCGCTGTTGCCGCGTTGACAGAAGACGGCCACGCTGGTCAGCTCTACGAACTGACGGGGCCACGGGCGCTGACGTTCGCCGAAGCGGTCGGCGAGGTCGCGGCGGCAGCGGGTCGCGAGATCCGGTTCGTGCAGATCCCACTCGAGGACTATGCCGCCGGACTCGCCGAGTATCACGTTCCGCCAGAAGTCGCGGAGCTGTTGATGTACTTGTTCGGGACGGTATTGGACGGGCGCAATTCGCAGCCGGCTGACGGCGTTGAGCGTGCCCTGGGCCGTAAGGCGCGCGATTTCGGGGAGTTTGCCCGCACGGCGGCCGCGACCGGCGTGTGGAAGGGATGATCATGTCCGACTCGCTGCGAACAGCCACTGTCATCGGCGCCACGATTGTCACCGGACTTCTCGCCGGCCTCTTCTACGCCTACGCCTGCTCGGTGATGATTGCCCTCGGTCACCTCGACGACCGCACGTTCGTCGCCGTGATGAACAGGATCAACGTCGACATCATCAACCCCTGGTTCATGGTGATCTTCCTCGGCAGCGGGCTGCTCTCGATCGTTGCGCTCGTCTCGAACCTGGGCTCGGATCATCGCCGGGTGCTCGTGTGGCTCGTGGCGGCAACTGTTCTGAACATTGCGGCCCTCATCGTCACGATGGCGCTCAACGTGCCGCTGAACGACCAGCTGGCCACGGTGGTGCAGTCGCCTTCGGCCGCCGAGCTGGCCGCGTTCCGTGAGCGCTTCGAGGGGCCCTGGGTCCGCTGGAACATCGTCCGGGCGCTAGGTCACACCGGCGCCTTCGGATGCCTCACCTGGGCCCTCGTGTTGATCGGACGAGCCTCGGCCTAATGGTTATGCGGCGAGGGCCAGCTCTGCAGTCAGGTCGGAGCCGTCGACGCGGACCATCAAGCGGGTGATGGCATCGGCGACCTGGGCCGGCTGCTCCAGGATGATCGAGTGGCCGGCGCCGTCCACCATGACGAAGTCGGAGTACTCGACAGCCGCAGCCATCGCGACCGAATGCGAGGGCGGCGTCATCAGGTCGGCGCTGCCGCACAGCACCAGGGTCGGGATCGCGGAGAGCGACTGCAGGGTCTCGGACTGGTCGTAGGTCATGAACGAGCTCAGGAAGGTGGCCATCGTGACGATCGGGGTCTCATTGCGCATTGCGTTCGCCAACGCGACGACTCGCGGGCTGACCTTGCGGTCGCCGTACTCGGCCGAGCGGATGACGGGGGCGAAGACCTTCGTTGCAGCCAGCTTGACGCGCTGCATGGTGCTCGGTGCCCGGCGGACCGCGCCCTGGAACCAGGAGACGACCGGGTTGCGGAGGAGGCGTCCGAACCCGGCTTCGGCGAGACCGTTGGCCGCGGTGGCGATCAGTGCGATGCCGGCGATCCGGGTGCCGATCTCGTTCGGATTCTGGCTGGCGTAGGTGAGCGCCGTCATCCCGCCCATCGAGTGGCCGACGAGGATGACCGGGCCGGTCGTAGCAACACTGTTCAGTACCGAGTGCAGGTCGCGGCCGAGCTGGTCGAGGTTGTAGGTGCTTGCGGCAGCTTCGGCGGAATCGCCGTGGCCGCGGTGGTCGTAGCAGACGACCCGAGCGCCGGCGTGATCGCGAAGCAGGCCGTCGCGGACGTAGGTCCAGGACTCGGTGCGCAGGCAATGTCCGTGCAGCAAGACGACGGTGAGGTCCGCGTTGGCCGGGCCGTACTCGCGAACAGAGAGGAGGGTGCCGTCTTCTGCCGCGACCATCGTGCAGCGTTCCGCCGTATCGGCGGTGAGGCTCGAGATCGACATTGAAGTCTCCGGTTCTGCTGGAAGTGACGAGTACCACTTTGCGCTGAACACAAGCCGGTTATTAGGCCCCCGAGTGCTGGGTGGCGTGCCCCCCGGGGTGAGCGTTTCGCCACCCAAGGTGGCTCGGTGGGCTAACCTGCAACGTGTTCTAGTTTGCGACGGTGGGAGAGCAGTGATGCGCGTGCGGGTACTTGGTGTGTTGGCCCTGGTCATCGGGTCGTTCATGGCGGGTGGGGGAGTGTCGAGCGCCGCGGATCCATTGCCGGTCGACTACAACTTCTTCGCCGGTATTCCAAACGAATTGCTCTCTCCGGGCGGATCGCTGCCGGGCAGCAACGATTGGAGTTGTAAGCCATCGCCGCAGCATCCCGAGCCGGTCGTGCTCGTGCACGGAACAGGCGGTGGTGCACAGACGAATTGGGGCGTCTACGCCCCGCTGCTGGCAAACGAGGGCTACTGCGTGTACTCGCTGACCTACGGCAATTACGCGAACCTGCCATGGCCGATATCTGCGATCGGCGGCATGCGATCGATGACGGAAAGCGCCGCGGAACTGGGAACCTTCATCGATCGGGTCCTCGCAGCCACCGGGGCATCGAAGGTCGACATCGTCGGGCATTCGCAGGGCACTGTGATGCCGACCTATTACGCCAAGCATCTCGGCGGCGCGAACAAGATCGACAAGTACGTCTCGCTCGCACCGCTGTGGGACGGCAGCAATGCCGGGTTCGGTGCGGATATCGCTGACTTCATGAACCGGCTCGGTGCCGGCGGCGTGCTGGACCTGACCGTCGGCCCGTTCTGCAAAGCCTGCACCAGTTCCTGCGTGGTGCTCCGTTCATGCAGGACCTGCAACAGGGCGGCGTATACGAACCGTCGATCACCTACACGAACATCATGACCCGCTACGACGAGGCGGTTGTCCCCTACACCAGCGGTTATCTACCGGCACCGAATGCAACCAACATCGTGGTCCAGGACGGATGTGCCCAGGACTACTCCGAGCACGCAGGCATCGCGGGCAGTCCGCGCGCGGCGGGATTCGTCCTCAACGCTCTCGATCCGGCGCATCCGCGGCCGGTTCCGTGCGAGTTCATCCCACCGTTCACGGGCTGAGCTTCTATCAACCGAGCCACTCCTCCGCCAGTCGCGCGAGCGTGCCATCCGCTGTAAGGGCGCGCTGCGCGTCGTCGATCTGCTCTCGAAGTGTGTGGTTTCGGCGTCTGACCGAAATTGCGATCTCTTCGCGGGAGATGTCGCGCTGAACGACTTCCACGTTCGGGCGATCTCGGACGAGCCAGGTCAACACGGGTGCAAGCTTCATCACGGCATCACAACCGCCGGTGGTCAGCTCGTCGAGGGCCCGTTGAATTTCGTTGTACGCGTAGGTCTTCACGGCGCCCGCTCGACCGCCGGCAACCAATTTCTCCGCGATCGGTTGACTGGTATTGCCGATCTGCACGCCGATTGTCAGGCCCGTCAGGTCGTCGAGCGTGTGCACGTTCGGGTGCCGCTCGGTGTCGACCGCCAGCGATTGGCCGGAGACGAGGTACGGCGCGCAGAAGTCCGCACGCGCCCTGCGCTGCGCCGTGACGGTCGTGCCCGAGGCAATGCAGTCGAATTCGCCGGTAGCGAGTGCAGTGAAGATGCCGTTGAAATCCGATCCCGTGTACGGGACCAACTCCCATGTTCGGCCGAGCCGATCGGCAATCGCCTGCGTGAACTCGATGTCGAATCCGCTCGGACCCTTGTCGTCGAGCAATTCGAACGGTGGATCCGGCAGTGCTGAACCAACGCGTAAGGTGCTGTGCCAGGCGCCATGAATCATTTTTGCACCGCAATCGGCGAATGTTCGCTGCTGGCGTACAGGCTGGGGGAAACGAAACCGCGAGCAGCAGCGTTAACTAGAGAAGTCGGCTGGATGGACTGCCTAAATGGGTGGACAGGCGGCAGGTCTAATCCTTGCCAACTAGAGTAGTGGCTGGGGGATTGGAACCTCGAGGTTCCGGAGCGAGCCGGAGGCAGTGCCGGGCAGAAGTGAGGGAGAGCAGATGTTCGAGAGGTTTACCGACCGCGCACGGCGCGTCGTCGTCCTGGCCCAAGAAGAGGCCCGGATGCTCAACCACAACTACATCGGCACCGAGCACATCCTGCTGGGTCTCATCCACGAGGGTGAAGGCGTTGCGGCGAAGTCTCTGGAGTCGTTGGGGATCTCTCTCGAAGGCGTACGTAGCCAGGTCGAAGAGATCATCGGCCAGGGCCAGCAGGCCCCGTCCGGACACATTCCGTTCACTCCACGCGCCAAGAAGGTGCTCGAGCTCAGCCTGCGCGAGGCTTTGCAGCTCGGCCACAACTACATCGGTACCGAGCACATCCTGCTCGGGCTCATCCGCGAGGGTGAGGGCGTAGCCGCACAGGTTCTGGTGAAGCTGGGTGCTGACCTCAACAGGGTCCGCCAGCAGGTCATTCAGCTGCTGACCGGTTACCAGGGCAAGGAGCCGTCCGAGGCCGGAAGTGCCCGCGGCGAGGCGGGCACTCCGTCGACGTCGCTGGTTCTCGACCAGTTCGGCCGCAACCTGACTCAGGCCGCGCTCGAAGGCAAGCTCGATCCCGTCATCGGCCGCTCGAAGGAAATCGAGCGCGTGATGCAGGTGCTGAGCCGTCGTACCAAGAACAACCCGGTGCTGATCGGTGAGCCCGGCGTCGGCAAGACCGCCGTCGTCGAAGGTCTCGCGCAGGCGATCGTCAACGGCGAGGTGCCGGAGACGCTGAAGGACAAGCAGCTCTACACGCTTGACCTTGGCTCGCTGGTCGCCGGCAGCCGGTACCGCGGTGACTTCGAAGAGCGCCTGAAGAAGGTTCTCAAGGAGATCAACACCCGCGGCGACATCATCCTGTTCATCGACGAGTTGCACACTCTCGTGGGAGCTGGCGCCGCGGAGGGAGCAATCGACGCGGCCTCGATTCTGAAGCCGAAGCTTGCTCGTGGCGAGCTGCAGACCATCGGTGCGACCACCCTCGACGAGTACCGCAAGTACATCGAGAAGGACGCCGCACTCGAGCGCCGGTTCCAGCCGGTGCAGGTCGGCGAGCCCACCGTCGAGCACACGATCAGCATCCTCAAGGGCCTGCGCGACAGGTACGAGGCGCATCACCGCGTCTCGTTCACCGACAGTGCTCTCGTCGCCGCCGCAACGCTGGCGGACCGGTATATCAACGACAGGTTCTTGCCGGACAAGGCGATCGACCTGATCGACGAGGCGGGCGCGCGCATGCGCATCCGTCGGATGACCGCGCCGCCGGACTTGCGCGAATTCGACGACAAGATCGCCGATGCTCGTCGCGAGAAGGAATCTGCGATCGACGCGCAGGACTTCGAGAAGGCCGCGAACCTGCGTGACAAGGAGAAGACTCTTGTCGCCAAGCGTTCCGAGCGCGAAAAGCAGTGGCGTTCAGGTGATCTCGACGTAGTCGCGGAGGTGGACGACAACGAAATCGCCGAGGTTCTCGGCAACTGGACCGGCATCCCGGTCTACAAGCTGACCGAGGAGGAGACGACCCGGCTGCTCCGCATGGAGGACGAGATCCACAAGCGGATCATCGGGCAAGAGGATGCGGTCCGTGCCGTCTCGAAGGCGATCCGTCGCACCCGTGCCGGGCTGAAGGATCCGAAGCGTCCGTCGGGCTCGTTCATCTTCGCCGGCCCGTCCGGTGTCGGTAAGACCGAGCTGGCCAAGTCGCTCGCGAACTTCCTGTTCGGCGACGACGATGCGCTCATCCAGATCGACATGGGCGAGTTCCACGACCGCTTCACCGCTTCGCGGCTGTTCGGTGCCCCTCCCGGGTACGTCGGCTACGAAGAGGGTGGCCAGCTCACCGAGAAGGTGCGTCGTAAGCCGTTCAGCGTCGTGTTGTTCGACGAGATCGAGAAGGCACACCAGGAGATCTACAACACGCTCCTGCAGGTGCTGGAGGACGGCCGTCTCACCGACGGTCAGGGACGCACTGTCGACTTCAAGAACACGGTGCTGATCTTCACGTCCAACCTCGGTACGTCCGACATCTCGAAGGCTGTTGGTCTCGGCTTCGTCCAAAGCAACGTCGAGGGCTCGAACTACGAGCGCATGAAGATGAAGGTCAACGACGAGCTGAAGAAGCACTTCCGGCCGGAGTTCCTCAACCGCATCGACGATGTCATCGTGTTCCACCAGCTGACGACCGATCAGATCGTTCAGATGGTCGACCTGATGATCGCTCGTGTCGGACGCCAGCTTGCTGGCAAGGACATGACGATGGAGCTGACCGACCAGGCGAAGTCCCTGCTCGCGAAGCGCGGATTCGATCCGGTATTGGGTGCGCGGCCGCTGCGTCGCACCATTCAGCGCGAGATCGAGGATCAGTTGTCGGAGAAGATCCTGTTCAACGAGATCGGTGCCGGCCAGGTTGTTCTGGTCGATGTCGA
This sequence comes from Mycobacteriales bacterium, assembly GCA_038256175.1. Classification (GTDB taxonomy): domain Bacteria; phylum Actinomycetota; class Actinomycetes; order Mycobacteriales; family Mycobacteriaceae; genus Antrihabitans. The sequence goes on along the minus strand of JBBSKP010000150.1, from coordinate 3,570 downwards.
GGGTTGGGACGGCGAAGGCACGGGCGAGGACGCGAAGTTCACGTTCAAGGGCCAGTCCAAGACGAGCCTGACCAAGGACGACGAGAAGCCGTTGGTTGCACTCGCGGGTGCGACCGAAGGCGCTGCAGAGGTCGCCGAGTAAGCACAGCAAACGCACACGGGCGGTATCCCATTACGGGGTACCGCCCGTGTGTATTTGTCAGCCGGCTTCGCGAGTACACAGCCGCTGCAGTACCGGCACGAAGTCGTCGGCCAGTTCGACGCGGCCATCGGAAAGCAGTTGCAGCGCAGCGACTTCGCGCGCTGTCACGGCCGGATGGCGTAACGGCGCGGCGAGGACCCAGGGGCGCAGCTTGATCGTCGTCGTCACAGCGGCTGCCGCCGCGAGTGCGGGGAACGGGGACGGGTTGAACGTCGTATCCGGCAGCAGGACACTTGCGTAGCCCTGCAGTTCGGCTCGCCGGACTTGTTCGGACCATTCGGTAGCCGAGCGCGGTACGAGGATCAGGCCGAAGGAGAGTTCAGTGGTCATGGCATCCAGCCTGCTCGGATCGGGATCATCCGAAATCGGTCGCGCGTACCGGATGCGCGTACGTCGCGCGGCGTAGCGGCTACTGCCAGCCCGGGCGCACCAGGCCGCACTCGTACGCCATCACGACCAGCTGCGTGCGGTCGCGGGCTCCGAGCTTGAGCAGGATGCGGCTCACGTGCGTTCGTGCGGTCGCCGGACTCAGGAACAGCCGCTCGCCGATCTCGGCGTTGGTCAACCCTTCCGCCACGAGTGTCATCACTTCGCGTTCGCGGTCGGTGAGCTCCTCCAGCGAGGTGGTCGTCGGTGGCTGTTTGGCGCGCGCCGCGAATTCGGCGACGAGCCGGCGGGTGACACCTGGGGAGAGCAACGCGTCGCCCTGCGCGACCACTCGCACCGCCCGGACCAGGTCGGCAGGCTCGGTGTGCTTGACCAGGAATCCTGTTGCGCCCGAACGCATTGCCTCGAATACGTACTCGTCCAGTTCGAAGGTGGTGAGCACAACCACCTTAACGTCTGCGAGTTTGGGGTCGTCCGCGATCAGCCGCGTTGCGCCCAGCCCGTCGAGAATCGGCATACGGATATCCATCAGCACCACGTCGGGGGTGAGCTTGCGGCTCAACCGGACCGCCTGCTCGCCGTTCTCTGCTTCACCGACCACCTCGATGCCGTCCTGCGCGTCGAGGAGGGCGACGAAACCGGCGCGCACAAGCGCCTGATCGTCAGCGACTACTACTCGGATCGTCAACGCTCCTCCTCCGCGGCGGGCAGAGTCGCGCTCACCCTGAAGCCGCCGCTCGGTCGTGGGCCCGCCGACAGGTTGCCGCCGAGTGCTCGCGCACGTTCGATCATGCCCCTAATGCCGCTCCCTCCAGTCGAGGTTGCGGCCTGCGCCGCTCCGGGCGCGCCGTCGTTGTCGATCTGCACGAGCAGTTCGTCTCCCGAATAGTGCACCGAGACAACGGCACTCGAACCGGGGGCGTGCCGTGCGACATTTGTGAGCGACTCCTGGACGATCCGGGCCGCGGCGACGTCGACGACGCTCGGAACCCGGCGCACGGCTCCGCTCACGTTGGTGACGACCTCGATCCCTGCCGCCCGCGCGCGTTCGACGACAGAGTCGATATCCGCGACGCTCGGCGCTGGTGCGGTCGGTGCGGGGTCGGTGCCCGAGCGGATCGAGGTCAGGAGTGAGTGCACCTCACCGAGCGCGTCTCGGCTCGCGGTCTTGATCGCTGCGAGCGCGGTCGCGGCCTGTTCAGGCTTGCTATCGAGTAATTCCAATGCGACCGACGACTGGACATTGATCAGCGAAAGACTATGTGCGAGAACATCGTGTAGCTCACGTGCGATGGCGAGACGCTCGTCGCTTGCCCGGCGCCGCTGTGCTTCGATCTCGGATAGTTTTGCCGATTCGGCTCGTTGGCGCCGAGCTTCGGTGACAGCACGGCGTTGTCGAATTCCTTCGGCGATGCTGAGCAGAACCGTCAGCCATGCCGCGATTCCGAGCGCTGCCCACCACGACGGCGGGTTGTTGCCGATCAAGACCGGAACCGGCCAGACGAAGACGAGGTAGCCGATGGGAATCAACACATACGTCGACCAGCGGCCGCCGACGGTTGCTGCGGTGAGGAACGCGACGATCATCGAGATGAAGATCGGGCCGTATCCGTAGCGGGCGACATAGGTGGCAGCTGCCGCAATCGCGATGAGCAACACCGGAAGCGGGCATTTTCTTCGCAGCACGAGGGCGCACGGTCCGATGGCAAGTAACAGGTAGCCGAACCAATCGAGCGGTTCGACCGAGAGTTGGTTCGCGTTGGCGCCTCGACTGCCGACGAGTTGGATGACCGCGACGACCAGGGCAACACCCGAGTCCCATGGCTCCAGGTGCCAGCGTCGTGTTGTCACAATCGCAACGTAATACGGATGGACTGCGATGTCGTCAGCCCACGCGCGTAGTCGAGGTGTCGCCGCGCGGCGGATGTGCTCGCGAGCGATAGTGCGGACGCTCGATATATGACAAACACGATTGTGGTCACCGACAAACTGACCAAACGCTACGACGAACACACAGCGGTCGACGGAGTGAGCATGAGTGTGCGGTCGGGTGAGATCTACGGCTTCCTCGGCCCCAACGGCGCAGGCAAGACGACGACGCTGCGCATGTTGGTCGGACTCATCCGACCCTCTGCCGGTGCGGCAACCGTGCTCGGGAAGGCTCCGGGTGATCCGGAGGTCGCCGCGCGCACCGGGGTGTTGATCGAGGTGCCCGGCTTCTATCCGTATCTGTCGGGTCGAGACAACCTCCGCGTCATGGCGAGGTATCGCGGGCTCGGCGACGATCCAGTGGATCACGCGCTCGAGCGCGTCCGCCTGACCGGCCGCGGCGGCGACAAGTTCCGGACGTACTCACTGGGGATGAAACAACGGCTCGGGGTCGGGTCCGCGTTGTTTGGCGAGCCGGACCTGCTCGTCCTCGACGAACCGACCAACGGTCTCGATCCGGCAGGAATGGCCGAGATGCGTGAGCTCATAGTCGATCTCGCAAACACCGGCCATTCCGTGCTGCTGTCGAGTCACATGCTCAGCGAGGTGCAGGAGATCTGCGACCGCGTTGGCGTCATCTCGGACGGCAAGTTGCTCGTCGAGTCCACTGTTGCGCAATTGCGTGGAGCCGCAGCACTTTACGTGCGTGCAGATCCTATCGACGCGGCGCTTGTGACGGTTCGCACGGTGGTCGGCGATAGGCGTGCGGTCTTGTCCGGGAACGGGATTCGGGTCGAAGTCGACGAGGCACACGCGCCGAAGATCGCGCAAGCGATCGTGGAATCGGGCTCGGACCTACTGGAATTGCGTTCCGAAGAGCGGTCGCTGGAAGAAGTGTTCTTCGAAATGACAGCCGAGAAGGAGATGCCCTGATGAGTTCGTTGATGGCAAGCATGCGAGCAGAGGCATTGCGTCTCCGCAAGTGGCCAGCTTTCGGGGTGCTCCTCGCGACCTGGATAGTGCTGAACCTGACCTTCGTATACCTGTTCAAT
>JBBSKP010000149.1:0-12763 GCA_038256175.1 Mycobacteriales bacterium | reverse complement strand
GTAGGCGACGTTGAGTTTGCCGTCGGCGAACCATTTGGCGATGGGGGCTTGGGTCCAGTCGAGGACTTCGGTGAAGGGGGTGTGCCAGTGCAGGCGGTTGGCTTGGGTGGTCCAGAAGGCGTCGCGGTCGGCGTCGGCGGCGGCTTGAAGTTCGGGTCCGGCGTTGGCGGCTTCTGTGAACTCAGCGCTCGGCGGATACACGCTGGATTCTTTTGCGGGGGACGTAAGTTCGATAGTCATGCGATTCCTTTAGTGATGAGGGTCGGACCGGCGCCGCCGAGAGTGCAGTTGCTGTCGCAAAGGTCGAGTAGCCGCGTCAGCAACTGCACGCTCGACGGAGGCGCTGGCTCAGTGCACAACAGCCTTTTCGGCGCCTACACCGGTCAGCGAGCGAACTTCCATTTCCGCGTCTTTAGCCGTGTTGTCCTTGTTCTTCGAGATCAGACTGCCCGCGATGCCGAGCGCGAATGCCAACGGTATCGAGACGATGCCCGGGTTCGAGAGCGGGAACCAAGCGAAGTCCGATCCGGGGATCATCGATGTCTTCGATCCGGATACTGCCGGCGAGAACACGATGAGCACGATCGTCGAGATCAGACCGCCGTACATACTCCACAACGCGCCAGTTGTGTTGAAGCGCTTCCAGAACAACGAATAGAGAATCGTCGGAAGGTTCGCGGCCGCTGCTACTGCGAACGCGAGAGCAACGAGGAACGCGATGTTCTGACCGTTGGCGAGAATGCCGAGACCGATTGCGAGTACACCGATCACGACGGCGGTGATTCTCGAAACGCGGACCTGCTCGTCTTCACCGACGTCACCCTTCTTGATGACGCTCGCATAGATATCGTGCGCAAACGATGCAGATGCTGTAATCGTCAGTCCTGCAACGACTGCCAGGATAGTTGCGAACGCGACTGCTGAAATGACACCCAGGAGAATCACGCCGCCGAGTTCGAATGCCAGCAGCGGTGCTGCCGAGTTCTGGCCGCCGGCCGCCGCGAGAATCTTGTCGGGCCCGACGATCGCTGCGGCACCGTAGCCGAGTACCAACGTGAACAGGTAGAACGCGCCGATCAAGGAGATTGCCCAGACGACCGAACGACGGGCTTCCTTTGCGGTCGGCACTGTGTAGAAGCGCATCAGGACGTGGGGTAGACCTGCAGTGCCGAGGACGAGTGCAAGTCCGAGGGAGAGGAAGTTCAGCTTCGACATGTTGCTGCCGCCGTACTGTGCACCCGGTTCGAGTACGTCACGCGCTGCGGCCGCTTCGTTAGCCGACCCCGACACGGTTTCCTGGGCTGAGCCGAGGATGTCGGAGAGATTGAAATTGAACTTCGCCAGCACGAGCACCGTCATGAACGCGGCACCGGCGATGAGTAGTACGGCCTTGATGATCTGGACCCACGTGGTGCCCTTCATCCCGCCGATCAGCACGTAGGCGATCATCAGCACGCCGACTACGGCAATGACGACCGACTGGCCCGCGCGGCTCGAGATGTTCAGCAACAGGGCGACAAGTCCGCCGGCGCCTGCCATCTGCGCGAGCAGATAGAACAGCGACACGATGAGCGTCGAGAGTGCTGCGGCCGTGCGAACGGGGCCCTGCTTGAGTCGGAAGCTCAACACGTCGGCCATCGTGAACTTGCCTGTGTTCCTGAGCAATTCGGCCACCAGCAGCAGAGCCACCAGCCACGCTACGAGGAATCCGATCGAGTAGAGGAAGCCGTCGTAGCCGTAGACCGCGATTGCGCCGGCAATGCCGAGAAAGCTTGCTGCGGAGAGATAGTCGCCAGCAATGGCGACGCCGTTCTGGGGACCAGAGAAGGCGCGACCACCCGTGAAAAAGTCTGCGGCACTCTTGTTGTTTCGACTGGCGCGGATCACCACGACCATCGTCACCGCAACGAACAGCGCGAAGATTCCGATGTTCGCGGCTGGGTTGCCGACTGCTTCGCCGGCGGCGAGTGTCGTCATCATGATTGTGTTCCTTCGAGCTCGTTGCGAATTGCGGCGGCCCGAGGATCCAGCTCACGGTTCGCGAACCGCACGTAGATGCCGGTGATCGCGAATGTTGTGACGAATTGGCCCAGCCCGAGTAGCAATCCGAGGTTGATGTTCCCGAAAACCCTTGTGGACATGAAGTCGTGCGCGTAAGTGCTCAGCAGCACGAAGATCACGTACCACGTCAGGAAGAATGCAGTCATCGGGAAGACGAACCGGCGCAACCGGCTTCGCAGCTCCTGGAATTCGGGGCTGGCCTGCATGTCTATGAAATCCTGAGAAGTAGGAGTTCGCGGCGTCGGCGGCGAGACTTCCGTGTCGAGAACGGGAGATGGCATTGACGTGCTCCTATGGCGGGCAGTGTCGATCGGGATGTCTCCTGACCGTAGTGAGATGCCGATCACAGCAATAGTGTGTGGCGCCGATCACGCGACGAGCTGTCGGCCTTTGCGTTGAACGGTCTATCTGACGCGGTAAGTGGTAGCGACCTTGCTCAGTCGGAGCGGAGTTCGCGCTCCCGATCGTCGCCCATTCCGAGTCGCTCGGGGGCATGTAGTCGGGTGAATATGCGACCGACCTCGGCAACCGTCTGATGTCGCGTCGCCCTGCTAACCAGCACCATCGACCCGAATGCGAGCGGAACGCTCACCGCGGCTGGGTAGTCGAGGATGACGGCGGGCCACCCGTCCCACACGTGATCGGATACGCCGCCGAGTACGGATACCGTCGTCGCACCCGCCGCGACGGCGCCACCCGCGATCAAACCGGTTGCGGCACCGGCGACGGTCAGCCCGCGCCACCAGATTCCCAACACCAACAGCGGGCACAGCGTCGATGCAGCGACCCCGAAGACCAGTCCCACGGCTCTGGATACATCGAGTGAGGCGACCGTGATCGACAACGCGAGCGGGACCGCGCCGGCAAGTATCGCGGCGATCCGGAAGTCACGGACTCGGCCGCGCAGCACATCGGTGCTCAGTACGCCCGCAACACTGACCAGCAGACCCGACGACGTCGACAGGAACGCCGCGAGTGCGCCCGCGGCAACCAACGCGGCAAGCAATTGGCCGGGGAGCCCCGCAAGAACGGACCCTGGCAGCAACAGAACCGCGGCGTCGGATGTGCCGGTGATCAGAAGTTGCGGTACGTAGAGCCGAGCGAAAACTCCGAGCAGAGTGGGGAACAGGTAGAACACGCCCAGCAGACCTATGACAGTCAAAGCTGTTGCTCGCGCGGCCTTTCCGTCGGGATTTGTATAGAACCGCACCAACACGTGCGGGAGACCCATCGTGCCGAGAAATGTTGCGAGGATGAGCGAATACACCTGGTAGAGCGGGTGTGGTCCGCCCAGTCCGTTGCCAGGTGCCAGCCAGCTCGCACCGTCGGCGGGCGCGCCGGACACCACCGGAACCTGCGCGCCGGCTTGGAGGACCAGTTGAGTACCCGCGGAGAGCTCGTGTTGCCCCGGCGCGAGCGAAACCGGTCCGTCGACCGGTTGGCCGTCAATCATTCCGGTAGCGCGGGCCGATTGTGTCTCGGCGACTTTCACCACGACGTCGGTAGTGATATCGACGGTGGTCTCCTGGGCGAGGGTAGGCGGAGCGGGTGACCCGAGTGGTCGGTCTTCCGAGATGAAATGGACGAGGAGCACCAGCGCGGGTATCGCGACTGCCGTCAGCTTGAGCCAAAACTGGAACGCCTGGACAAATGTGATCGACCGCATGCCCCCGCCCGCCACATTGGCGATGACGATGAGGCCGACACCCACCGCCCCGACCCATCCGGGTGTGCCCAGCAAGATGTTCAAGGTGAGGCCGGCGCCCTGGAACTGTGGAATCAGGTAGAGCCCGCAGACGAGCAGCACCACCACGGTCGACAAGGTGCGCAGGCGACGCGAGCCGAGGCGGAACTCCGCAAAATCGGGGACCGTGTACGCGCCCGATCGGCGCAATGGTGCGGCAACGAATAGCAGCAGTCCCAGATAGCCTGCCGTGAAACCGATCGGATACCACATTGCATCGGTGCCGTACTTCGCAATCAGGCCGGCGACACCGAGAAAGGATGCAGCGGAAAGGTATTCGCCGGAGATCGCCGCGGCATTCCAGCGCGGTCCGACGCTACGTGACGCGACAAGGAAATCTGACGTCGTGCGAGCCAGCCGGACGCCATAAATACCGATGGCGACCGTTGCGAGGGCAGCAAGGACAAGGGCGAGCACCGTGACTGTCGGGATCGGATGCCCGCCCACGTCAGTCTTCGACCAGATCGTTGAAGTCCTGCTCATTGCGTTCGGCAAGGCGAATGTAGATCCGACCGACGCCGTAGAGGAAGGGGTAAACCGTGACGCCTAGTACAAGCCAGGGGAGTCGTATACCGAGCAGCGTCGCCGTCGTCAGGGATGGGAATACGATGCCCACCAACGGGATTGCACACAGCGCGCCGACAGTGACCAAGGCGAGTCGTAACGCTAGGCCGAGTTGTGCTCGCACCAGGCCGCGCACCATCGCCTCGCCGACTTCGGTGTGCTCCTGCACTTCTACTCGAGTCCGGACCATTCGCGCGCCACGCCGCTGTGCCAGCACGACGCGCGTGCGGGTTGGGCGATGCTCGTGCGTGCTCACCGCGCCGTCCAGTTCTGCATAGGTCTGCGAACCAGACGGTCCTTCAGCGCGCGGGCATGCCTGCGGCTGACCGGGAGATCGACAGCGGGGGACTTCCCATTCGCACGCAGGCTCACCTCGAGTCCTGTGCCGGCAGTGCGGATTCCGACAACCAACGCGAGAGCGACGAGGTATGACCGATGTATGCGAATGAATCCGCTGTCGCACCATCGAGACTCCAACGTGGACAACGGTATTCGCACCAGGTGAGATCCGGTTCCCGTGTGTAGGCGTGCGTAGTCGCCCTCGGCTTCCGCCCAGCCGACATCGCGCCGTTGAACGAGAGTGGTGACGCCGCCGAACTCGACGGGTATTACTTCCTCAGCGACCTCTTGCGGTGCGGGTGCTTGCGTTCGAGCGGACGAGATTCGCCGCAGTGATTCGGCTAGCCGTTCCGCGCGCAGCGGTTTCAATAGGTAATCGACCGCACCGAGGTCGAAGGCCGCGACCGCCCTATCGTCGTGCGCGGTAACGAACACAACCGAGGGTGGGTTTGCGAAATCCGACAGAATGCCCGCGAGCTCCAAGCCATCGAGCCCGGGCATGTTGATGTCGAGGAAGACGGCATCGACGTTCTCTGCGCGCAACAACCGCAGTGCGGTGGTAGCGTCGCACGCGGTGTGCAGCTCGCCAACACTCGGTTGTTTCCGCAGCAGGTAGGCCAGCTCGTCGAGAGCGGGCTTCTCGTCGTCGACGGCGAGGACATTGAGTGCGCGGCGCGGGTACGGCTGCGGAGGCTGAGTCACAACAGATCCATCGTAGGTCGCCCTCACGGTCGAATTCCGGCGCGAAACTTCGGCACTCTCATACTGACTTTCATTCCGGCTCCGGGCGCGGTTTCGACAACTAATCCGTAGTCGTTGCCGAATGCCGCTCTGAGCCGATCGTCGACATTTGCCAAGCCGACATGAGCGGATTCGCCCGCAGCCGGGCTCCCCGCGACTGTCTTCACCGCGTCGAGCGCGCCCGATCGCAGCAACTCGGGGTCCATACCCACGCCGTCGTCCTCGACACTGATCACGCAATCCGCGCCTTCGTCGGCGGCCACGATGCTCACTGTCCCGCCGGGAGTGCCCGCCAGCCCGTGCCGCACCGCGTTCTCGACAAGGGGTTGCAGTGCGAGGAACGGCAGCACGACGTTGAGTACTTCCGGCGCCACCTGCAGCTTGACCTGCAGGGCTGAACCGAATCGGGCGCGCTCCAAGGTGAGATACCGATCGATATTGCGCAATTCGTCCGCCAGCAACGTGAATTCGCCTGCGGCGCGGAAGGAGTACCGGGTGAAGTCCGCGAACTCGAGGATGAGTTCGCGGGCCCGATCTGGATCCGTCCGTACGAACGAAGCGATGGTATTGAGTGCGTTGTAGATGAAGTGCGGGCTGATCTGTGCGCGCAACGCGAGTACTTCGGCGCGGTCGAGCCGTGCGCGGGACGCGTCGAGTTCCGCCAGCTCGATCTGGCTGCACGCGTACCGTGCCACTTCTGTAAACGCACCAAGCATTGCAGGTCCGGGTTCGCCAGTCGTGACGATTCCGAGAACCCCGACCACACCGGACTCCGCGATAAGCAATGGCTGCGCGACCAATGCGCGTGCACCCGAACCGGGATTGAAAACGAGAACTCGACGCTCACCTTCCACGGCGCGCAGGGCTAGATCCGTAAACTGTTCTCCAAGACTGTGATACGGACCATTCCAGGCGAGCAGATTGCCGTCGCGGTCGGCAACGCCAAGTGCTTGCGCGCCGGTGAGTATCCGAAGGTGTGGCGCCGCCTCGCCAGCTGATTCCTTGCCGAGCCCGCGCCGCAATGGGCGCGCCGCCAACGACGCGGTGTGCAGCGTCGCGTGCACCGCTCGTTCGGCCGGGGTTGTCAGCACCCGCCGAGTTCGTAGCCACGCGAAGATTCCCCCGGCGACAGCGGCGACGGCGATGAGTGCGATGGCGATAGCGGCAGTTATTGCGTACTCCTCGAGATTATTGCGGGAACGACGACCTTCTCATCGTCCATCCTCGATCACTCCGTGGGAGCTCATTCGCTCGATAGGGTGGCAATCGGCGGGGGTCCTTCAGATGCAGGGCTTTCGGCCCTTCGCTGCAGTGCCGTTCTAAAGACATTATGTGGCGTCGAGCAATTGGGAGGTCACGCACGTGGCGGTCACTGCAGTACAGGTTCGTCGGGAGCACACGTCGTCGGTCCGAAGCCTTCGATCCTTCGGATTCGCGATGGTTGCCCTCGCAGCTTTGTTGAACCTCAACACAGTTCTAGGTCCGCTGGTTACCGGGCTCGTCGACTATCCGATCTCCGAGGGAGTCCGGAATCAGCTGATCGGACTCGAGATCGTCACAGTCTTGATCATCGCCCCGCTCTGTATCGCAGCCGGTTTCCTTGCAATACGCGGACATCGGGCAGCGGGTGTCGTCGGATTCGGCCCTGCGGCATACACCGCTTACATGTTCGTGCAGTACGTCCTCGGCCCCGAGTACGAAAACTACAGACTGATCACGCTTTTCCAGCTCGGCGTCTTCTCCTTCGGTGTAGTACTCGCGATGTGGGCGTGGACTGTAATCGACAATCAATCGCTACCGGTCTTCAACCGGCGCACGGAGCGGCGCTACGGCGTGGTGCTCCTTGCGCTCGCCGCGTTCGTCATCTCTCGCTATTTCGACGCGATTGCGGGGGCGTTCACCGCAGCCACGATTCCTGTCGAGTTCGCCGCGGCGCGGACGTTCTACTGGACCATATTCCTGCTCGACCTGGGCGTGGTTGTGCCGGCGACGATCGTGGCGGGATGTGCACTCATCCGCGGGACCCGCGTCGGACACACCGCGATGTACGCACTTCTTGGGTGGTATGCATTGGTCTCGCCTTCGGTGGCATCGATGGCGGCCGTCATGGTCGTCAATGACGATCCAGACGGTTCGGTTGGCCAAGTTGTCGTGCTCGGTTGTGTGGCAGTGATATTCGGTACGCTCACGGCTTGGATCTATCGCCCTGTTTTGCGCGGATCGAACGGCCGCTAGTTGACGACGGCCTCAGAGGATCGGCACGCACCAGACCATTCTGGTGCCCTCGCCACTCGCCGTATCGAGTAACAATTCGCCGCACGCCTCGTTCGCTCGGGATTCGAGATTGGAAAGCCCGCTCGGGGTGATGTTTTCGGGTATTCCGATCCCGTCGTCGACCACTTCGATGGTGAGGTTGTCGTCGACTGTCACGATCGAGGACACGTTCGTCGCCCCGATGAACGCGCGCCCGACGGGCCCGTCCGGCACCACCGCCAGAGTCTCGCCGACGAGGTTGTCGCGACGCGATCCGATCGAGTCGATGATCATCAGGTCGGTGACCTCGCCCGTTGGAATCTCCGAATCCCCAGGCACGGCGAGCAGAGAATGGCCGGTGTCGGTGAGGCTCGTCGCCTTGTCCGCGATCAACTGCAACGCCGTTCCGGAGTCTATGCCCGACAACAGCGCCGTACCGATATCGCTGGTCGCCTCGATCCACGCTTGCCGGGTTCGGCTCTGCTCGAACAGTCGGGTGTTCTCGATCGCAATCCCTGCTGCTGCGGCGAGTGCCTGGACAAGAACCTCGTCGTCAGCGGTGAGCGGTTGGCCGTTCGACTTCTCGGTCAGATACAGGTTGCCGAACACCTCGTCGCGGATTCGGATCGGCACTCCGAGAAACGTGCGAGCGTGTCCATCCGGATCGGTTTGGGTTGATCGATCAACAATCCGAGCACTCCGCGGCCTTCCGGGAGCGGACCGATCTTGCGCCGAGTGTGGTCCAGTTCCAGTCCGGAAGTGACCACGAGCATCGCTTCGACCAGGCCGTCCGTCCGATCCCTGGCATCGACAATCTGACCGATCCGGTCCTGAACCTCGCTCAACAACTCCCGTAGTCGGAGCTGGGACAGAGTTTCGCGCAGCGGGCTCGACGGTCGACTATCTCGCACGTTGTGCTGCAAATTGCACGTCTCGGGTTCCGCCCAGCCAGTTGGCCGGACAGTGCTGATGCTACGCGCTGGGGCAAATCACGCGAGGTTCGCGACTGTGGTTGCTCTGGCTACGAACGAAATTCGAGTACATCCGCGAGTGGTCGGCGAGCTGTCAGAATTTGGTCGTCGTCTTGCGTCGGGGCGATTCCGACGCGCACGATGACTTGCGGTATGCCGTTTCCGGTCAACAGCTTTCGTACGATTACCCGACTCTCGGGTATTTCCGTCAAGTGCGTGAGCGGACAGGTCGCCAAGCCCTCTATCGTGCACTCGAGCAATAGGGCGGATAACGCTTCGCCGCAACGCAACAGCTCGACTTGGCTGTCGTTGCGAGTGGTCAGAACCAGGAGTTTCGCATGATCGGTCTCGATCTCGACCCGTCGTTGGTCGGTGTCGACGGTGGGGAATCGCCGTCCGACACCGACTCTGCGACTTTCTGCGCTCGACACGAGGGACTCGCTGGGAATGCCGTCATCTAGCCCTGAATGTCCACTCCACCATTGTAATTCGGCCTGATACATCGAATCGTAGCGACGCATGGATGTCGTGAATTCCGATGCCTTCGCGAGCTGGGGCCTGCTGTCGTCCGGAAGAACCTCGAAGTCGGATCCGTTGTCCCTGATGACGTTTCGAAGTAGGTCCTCGACTATCGCCCAGCCGGTCGGCGCTGCGAACGGGAGCCGGTCTGTCCGCCTCCTCGCGATCGCGTCAGCGCGCACGGCTTCGGGTCCGGAGATGTTGTCCGCCGGTTCAAACGAGATCTTGGCTAGATGCAGGCGGTTGCTCGGATCCGGCAGCCGCCCCACGCCTGTGTTCCACCCGGCCGCAGCGAACGAGGCTTGGAGATGGTTCAAGGCAACGCCGCAACTGATGATCATTTGTCGACCGAATGCGTCCGTGGACGGCAGTACGCGGTCGGGATCGCCGAACAAGTTCAGTGAATCGTGCTCTTTGACCCACCGCCATGGCTGGCTGTTGTGCAGGGACGGGGCGCGTGAGGCGAGCGCGACAGCACTTCTGATCACGTCGTCGGTAGGCATCTTCTCGTTCACGTCATTCTCCTCGTGCGACGATCGTGACCGGCGACCCCGGTCAACGTTCGTCTCACTGACGCTACGAGGGACGCGGTCGTTGCAGAGGAGTCGTTGGGCCCTACTTTCGCCATCCATTCGGCTCTGCTTGCCAGGACCAACCGCTTCGCGCCTTCCGGAACGTGCAACGCGGACACAAAGCCTCAACTCGCGGGAGCCCGTTCGGGTAGCGTTGCCATCGAAAGTATGTGACCAGCCAAGGAGGTGAGACCCATCAACGCATTGTCAGTTCGGGTGCTCACTTCTGATCGCCGCGCGGTTCGCCCGGCGTAGGCAGATCGAGAGCGCCCGTCGGTTCCCGAAAGGCGTTGTCATGTCAGCTTTCTCATCAACATCCTTACAAGAAGACATCGTTGTCCGGCTGCGCGCGGCTGGCTGTGTATTCGCCGAAGACGAAGCCCGTTTGCTGCTCGATTCTGCACGGACGCCTACGGAGCTCGCCGCAATGATCGACCGGCGGATCGCCGGGGATCCCCTTGAATACGTGCTCGGGTGGGCAGAGTTTTGCGGACTTCGTATCGAGGTGGATCCCGGCGTCTTCGTACCTCGCCGGCGTACCGAATTTCTCGTTCGCAACGCAGCCGCGCTGACAAAGCCCGGCGCCGTGGTCGTCGACCTGTGTTGTGGATCCGGCGCGATCGGCGTCGCGCTCGCTGCGGCGGTCGGGGGAGTGCAATTGCATTCCGCTGACATCGAATTCGCGGCGACAGCGTGCGCCCGGCGCAACGTCGGTGGGGTAGGCGGCCAGGTGTACGAAGGCGATCTCTATGCGGCGCTGCCGGACACATTGCTTGGCGCCGTGGACGTTCTGGTTGCGAACGCACCGTACGTGCCGACCGGGGCGATCGGAATGATGCCGCCGGAAGCACGAATGTACGAGTCCCGAGTTGCGCTCGATGGTGGCGTTGACGGGCTCGACGTCCTACGGCAGGTCGCCGCCGGAGCGTCCGAATGGCTGACGCGAAGCGGTCACCTGTTGTTCGAAGCAGGCGCGAGCCAGATTTCGGCGGCGGTCTACGCCGTCGCTGATGCTGGACTGGCTGCGCGGGTTACGCGATCCGACGATCTGAACGCGACGGTGATCATCGGAGCGATGCCGCCGGGCTAACCGAGCAAGTTGTCAACATAGCACCAGCGCCATGCCTCGCCGGGTTCGACGCTGCGCATCACGGGATGTCTCGAGCTCCGGTAGTGCTTCGTCGCATGGTTGCCGACCGACGAATCGCAGCAGGCAACGTGGCCACATTCGAGGCACATCCGCAGATGGACCCAGGTCTGCCCTTCGTTCAGGCAGTCCTGGCACTTGCCTGGGGTGTCGGGCACGTATGTCACGGGGGCCGCGTCCAGATGGTCGCATCCGCCTTTGATTGCCGCCGTGAGTTTCTCCACCCGAAGGTTGTCTTCGGCCTCGTCCAACCGATCGATCATCGATTCTTCGAGATCGAGCACACCCATCACTACCTGGAGAACCTCGTGATCCAACGTGCCCGAATCTCTTACAGCCAAAACGGTTTGGCGCTCAGCTTCCAACATCTTCAGCCGCAGGCGACGGTATTCCTCGCTCGGCGTCACCTTGTCGGCTTCGTTCCGGCCGAGCCGTTCCCACGCTGCGTTCGATCGTTGCGCCAACCTGTTTCGCAAACTCTCGACGACTTCGGGCGGGGTGTCAGGCGTGCTGTGGGCCTCCAGCGCCTGCAGTCCGGCATCCCCCGCTTTCTGGAGCAACCCAGCCTGCTGCAACGCATCTTCGGCGCGGCTCGGGCCGCGCAGCTTGAGCAGCCTGACAAGCAGCGGTAGCGAGGTGCCCTGCAACAGCAGGGTTCCGCCCACGACCACGAGCGCGAGGAGCTTCAGCACATGGAGCTGGGGTGTGTCGTCGGGAAGCAACAGAACAGCTGCCAGCGTCACAACACCGCGCATGCCCGCCCACGAGATGACGGCAGGATAAGTCCATGGTGGCGGCGGATCCGTTCGGCGGACACCCGGAATGAGGCGCGGCAGATAGACCGCGGGAAACACCCACAGCGGTCGCGCGACAACAACCGTTACGAGGACGCCGATGCAGGCTGCAATCAGCCGGCCGTGCCCCAAGCCGCTGTTCCACGCATTTTCGACGATCACGCGGACTTGCAGTCCGATGAGCAAGAAGACAGCGTTCTCCAGGATGAATTGGATCGTCTGCCAATTCGTCCGCTCCGCGATCCGCGAGGCTGCGCTCTGCCACACCGGCGCTCCGTGGCCGAGTATCAGCCCGCAGACCACAACGGCGATGACGCCGGATGCGTGAATCTCTTCCGCTGGCAAGTACGCGGCGAATGGGGCGAGGAACGAGAGCGTCGTGTCGAGAACGGGGTCTGTGATATGCCGGCGGAGCATAGCCAGCGCAAACGCGACGGCGACGCCGACGGCTACACCGCCGCCTGCTGCAAGGAGGAGGTCTCTGCCCGCGTGCCACATGCTGATCGAGCCGCCAATGCCTGCGATGGCAGTGCGCAGCGCGACCAATGCGGTTGCGTCGTTGAAAAGTGACTCACCCTCGAGCAGGGTCACGATGCGTCGTGGCATGCCGATTCGCCGGGCCACCGCGGTTGCTGCTACCGCGTCGGGTGGTGCAACGACGGCACCGAGCGCCACCGCGGCAGCGAACGGCACGGGCAAGATCAGCCACACGACCCACGCCGCCGCGAAAGTGCTGAACAAGACGAGGCCTACCGAGAGCAAACCGATTGCTCGCTTGTTCGCCTTGAAGTCGAGGAGTGAGGTCTTGATCGCGGTTGTGTACAGCAACGGCGGAAGTAGTCCGAGCAGAATGATTTCCGGATTGATCTCGATGTCTGGGACGAACCACAAGTATGAGCCGACAACTCCAGCGAGCGTCAGTACCAACGGTTCGGATATGCCGAAGCGACGAGCGCACGCCGCGAGCGACGCCGCAGCGGCAACGAGAAGAACAAGCCCAAGCGCAATGTGCACGCATGCATTTTGTCAGTAGACATGTCGGCGGCTCGTACTAGCGT
>JBBSKP010000148.1:0-12838 GCA_038256175.1 Mycobacteriales bacterium | reverse complement strand
GGACGGCCGCGGTTGACGTACGGCTTCCAGGAGGTCGCCACGGCCTCCTGCGAGGTGGCCCGCGAGGTCGAGCAGATTCTGACCAGGGAAGGTTGGGTCAGGCAGGCCGCAGGCACCTGCACTGCTTGTGAGTCTTTTCGGAGGCTCTGAACTCCTAAAAGACGCACGGGGCGCGGAGCGCCCTAAGCAACCCACCACGGACGCAACGGCAAATCCGCACCACCCTTGTCATCCAGCTTCACCGACAAAACCTGGTGCAGCTGAACAACATTGCGCTCGAACCCGAGACGTGAGCCGGCCATGTACAGCCCCCACACGCGGGCGGTGCCGTCGCCGACTTCCGCGACGCATGCGTCCCAGTTGGCCACGAGGTTCTTGCACCACTCGGCCAGTGTCAGCGCGTAGTGCTCGCGGAGATTCTCCTCGTGTCGGACTTCGAAGCCCACGTTCTGGATGTCGGTGATGATCCGTCCCGACCCGATCAGCTCGCCATCGGGGAAGACGTAGCGGTCGATGAAGTCGCCGGCCTTTGTCGTGCGCAGGTTGTCGTGCCGCGTGATGCAGTGGTTGAGGAACAGTCCGCCGTCGCGCAGCTTGCTCTTCACAAAGCCGAAGTACGCCGGGTAATTGTGCACCCCGATGTGCTCGGTGAGTCCGATCGACGAGACGGCGTCGAAACCGGTCTCTGCGATATCGCGGTAGTCGGAGTGCCGGACCTCGGCGAGTTCGGACAGGCCCTCTTCGGCGATCGCCTTCTGCGCCCATTCGGCCTGCTCCTTCGACAGGGTCGCGCCGATCACCTTGACGCCGCGTCGCGCCGCATAGCGAACCATCGAGCCCCAGCCGCAGCCGATGTCGAGCAGCCGGTCGCCTTCTTTCAGCCGTAGCTTGTCGAACACCAAGCGGTACTTGTTTTCCTGTGCCTCCTCGAGAGTTTGACCTTCGTTCTCGTAGGTGGCGCAGGTGTAGGTCATCGACGGTCCGAGGACGTACTCATAGAAGGTGTTCGACACGTCGTAGTGATGGTGGATGGCCTCGGCGT
This sequence comes from Mycobacteriales bacterium, assembly GCA_038256175.1. GTDB lineage: Bacteria > Actinomycetota > Actinomycetes > Mycobacteriales > Mycobacteriaceae > Antrihabitans. Next base: position 11,796 of record JBBSKP010000148.1, on the reverse strand, counting down.
CGCGAGTCTTGGAGTGGCGCAAGCCTTCTGCGATCCGGCGCCAACGTGGGAGCGTCTCTTGAGGTGGGGGAGCGATCGGTCGCAGCTGCTCCCAACCAAGTGAGCGCGTGATATTCGCGAGGACGAGGGCCGACGGTCGCCGGAAGTGGAGGTGGTCACCCATCATCCGCAGGACCTCGTACGGGTCACCCGGGTGCGTTCCCACTGCTTCCAGGTCGCCCGAGACATAGGCGCGTGCCATGCCTAGGTCACCAGGGGCGGTCGCCAGGTAGGTCGTGCCGCGAGGGGTCTTGACGTGCAGGCCGTACTCGGCATTCTCCGGGCCCGCGGCGCTGCCGTCGTACGCGGTGAATCGCATGGGGACGTCGCCGTCTGCCAGGATCTCGAAAATCTCGGCAATCGTCAGTTTCGGGCTACTGTCCGTCCGGGTTTCGGACGGTTCCTTGTAGGTCGTCATTTGCGTTGCACCGCCTTCGCGTAGAGGTCCAGCAATCGTGATTTCGGGTCGTAAGTCTGCTTGAGCGCGGTGTACGCATCGCCCCCATAGAGCTTCGTGAACTCATCCTCTGAGTAGTAAGCGTCCGAGTACAGCGATTTATGTCCGTCCAACTCGGTGACCTTGTGCTCGATCGAACGGTTCGCGGCACCCTCGGGTGCATCCGCTGCCGTCGGCACTGACGACCAAAATCCCACATTCACATACGTGCGTCGCGGCTCCAGCGGATAGAGCGGCCACCGCCGGGAAGCGTCCGATTCCTGCGCAACCTGGCGTTCCCTCGGTTCCCGTAACCGTAGCGGGCACAGCCAGATCGGCTCGATCGGGATCGCGCGTAGGAACCACTCGATGAAGTCCGTGGTGTGCTCGATCGGTACCTCGATATCTTGGACAACGCGTTCGCGTGGCGGGTTGCCCTTGCGCGCTTCGAGGCGATCCGCGATGTCGTATTTCTGGTCCAACGCAATCAGTTTCCAGTAGAAACTGCTGCGGCGGTATTGCTTCGGCCAGAACCTCCTGATGCGTGGATTCTGCGTGCCGAATGCGCGTGAGCACCAGAACCAGTCGGTGTCCCAGCGCCACAAGTAGTCTCCGATCGTGAGGCGATCGGCCTTGGGTTCCGGTCCGTCGTGCTGGATGGACCGGTAGTAGATGTTCTGACCGGACACGTAATCGCTGACCGGACCGGGTTCGTCGGTCTGCGTACCGAGTGTCAGGTAGCTCTCGGTCGCAGAGAAGACGACGCCGTCGAGATAGTCGACAGTGATGCCGTCGTAGCTGGCCTCGGTGACGATGCGGTCCATCGTCGCCTGCAGCTCACGAATGTCGGTGAAACGCAGGTGCCGTAGCGCGACGAACTTCCGAACCTGTTCGAGCTCGATTTTCAGGCGCGTCGAATACCCTAGCGTGCCATAGGAATTGGGGAATCCTCGGAACAATTCGGAATGCTCGCCGTCCGGGGTCGCAGTGACGACCTCGCCGCTTCCGGTGAGGACATCGATCTCGAGCACGGATTCGTGGGGCAGGCCATTGCGAAACGACGTCGACTCGATGCCGAGGCCCGTGACAGCGCCACCGAGGGTGATCGTCTTCAGCTGGGGCACCACGAGCGGCGCCAAGCCGTACGGCAACGTTGCGGCGACGAGGTCCTCGTAGGTGCACATTCCGGCAACGTCGGCGGTCTTCGCGTCGGCATCGACCGCGATGACACCGCTGAGCCCGGAAACATCCAAGCCGGGTGCGGTCACCTTGGCCCGAGCGCGGAAGAGGTTCGACGTCTTCTTGGCCAGGCGGACAGTCGCGTCTTCGGGAATGGCGACGTAACTGGCGAGGAGTCGATCTACTCCTGCCTGATGTGCCGCAAATCCCGATTCACGCGCTACCCCCGACCGTCCGGTCAACCCGTTCACAGATACAGCCACCCTTCGACGCTAGCGCCAGGTTAGAACTCCGGCCACCCGAGGAAAGCGAGACAGGTGGAAATGTAATGGATAGGTGCCAGACCGAATCGGAAACTTCATGCAAACGTTGCGCGGGAGTCAACCCGCAGGGTGATGGGCGTCACAGGTCGGTTAGTTTATAGGTATGTGTGACCCACTGCGCGCCCGATCATTTCGGGGGTGATGGGATGACGGAACCGGACTCCACTCAGCGGGATATGCGGCCGGCCATCACGTCCGAACTCGAGGCCGCGGGTTTCGAGGACGCCGAAGAGATCGGCCGCGGCGGGTTCGGCGTTGTGTATCGCTGCGCGCAGCGGTCCCTCGACCGGACAGTGGCCATCAAGGTGCTGTCCGCCGACTTGGATCAGGAAAACATCGAACGCTTTCTGCGTGAGGAACACGCGATGGGCCGGCTGTCCGGTCATCCGAACATCGTCGACATCCTGCAGGTCGATGTCACCGTCACCGGCCGCCCCTTCATCGTGATGCCGTTCCACGCGCGCGGCTCGTTGGACGGGTTGATCCGCAGCTCGGGGCCGTTGGCGTGGACCGAGACGGTGCGTATCGGGGTCAAGATCGCGGGTGCGCTCGAGTCGGCGCATCGGGTCGGGATCCTGCATCGTGACGTGAAGCCGGCCAACATCTTGCTGACGGCTTACGGCGAGCCGCAGCTGACCGACTTCGGCATTGCACGGGTGCCCGGCAGTTTCGAAACGTCGACCAACGCGATTGCGGGATCGCCGGCATTCACCGCGCCGGAGGTCCTCAAAGGAGTTGTACCCACTGCGGCATCGGACGTTTATGGGCTGGGTGCGACGTTGTTCTGCCTGGTCACCGGGCACGCTGCCTTCGAGCGTCGGACCGGTGAGAAGGTCGTAGCGCAGTTCCTGCGGATCACCAGCGAACCAGTTCCCGACCTGCGTGCGCTCGACATCCCGCCGGACGTCGCGGCCGCGATCGAAGCGGCGATGGCGCCGGAACCCGCGGACCGCCCCGCATCGGCCGCCGAGTTCGGCGAGCTGCTGCAGGAAGTCGAAAGTCAGCGATCGATTGCGGTCGACGAGATGGCGTTGGTCGACGACTCGGAGCAGGGCCCGACGGTCGTACACCCTCGTCGTGACCCGACGCGCACGACGGGTCGGAGCCGCCGGACGCGCGCATCGACTACGCCGCCGAGTGCGTCGACAAAGTACCGGCCGCCGTCACCCACACGGATGTTGCTCACCCGCGAACGGCTGATCGACGTGCTTCGTGCGGGACAGCGGCGACGGCTGGTGGTGATCCACGCACCTGCCGGTTTCGGCAAGAGCACGCTGGCTGCGCAATGGCGTGACGTGCTCAGTGCCGAGGGAGTGGCCGTCGCCTGGCTCAGCATCGACGATGACGACAACAACGTCGTGTGGTTCCTCACCCACGTCATTGAGGCGGTCCGGCGCGCGCGTCCGGACCTCGCAGCCGACCTGAGCGAAGCCCTCGAAGAGCAGGCCGAGGAAGCCCAGCGCTACGTGCTCACGGCGCTCATCGACGAGATTCACGAACGCGGTCAGAAGATGGCCTTGATCATCGACGACTGGCATCGCATCACCGACGAGGGTGCGATCGCGGCGATGGACTTCTTGCAGGACAACGGATGTCACCATCTGATGATCATCGTGACCAGTCGATCGCGATCGGGATTGCCGTTGAGCCGGATGCGCGTCCGCGACGAGCTCGTCGAGATCGATTCCGACGCACTGCGCTTGGATGCCGACGAATCGAAGGCCTTCCTCGTCGGTCTCAACCGGTTGCCGCTCGCCGACGCCGATGTCGACGAACTCCGCCGATCAACGGAAGGTTGGGCAGCGGCGCTGCAGCTGGTGTCGTTGTCGCTACGTGGACGCGACGACCCCGCGGACCTGATCGCGCGAATGGCGGGCCAGCATCACGCGATCGGTGAGTACCTCGTCGAGAATGTGCTGGACACTCTGGATGCCCCCATGCTCGAGTTTCTGCTGTCGATCTGCGTGACCGAGCGCGTCAACGGCGAGCTGGCGTCGGTACTGGCCGAGGTCGACAACGGTCACGCCCTCCTCGCGGAAGCCGAGGATCGCGACCTGTTTCTCCGCCGCATCGACGAAGAGCCCGGCTGGTTCCGAATCCAATTGCTGTTCGCCGAGTTTCTGCGCCGCCGCCTCGAACGTGAGCAACCCGCGCGCCTGCGGGCTCTCCATTTGCGCGCGTCACTCTGGTTCGCCGAGCATCAGCGATTGCGTGAGGCCGTCGACCACGCGCTCGCCGCCGCAGATATGAAGCGTGCGATGGACCTTGTCGAGGCAAGCGGAATGGAGCTGATCGAAGGATCGCGATTGGCAACGCTGCTCGGCCTGGTCGCGAAACTACCAGCTCAGCAAGTCTTTTCACGTTCCAAACTGATGATGGCCGTTGCGCGCGCGAACGTGACACTGCATCGACCCGCCGCGGCCCGATCGGCGTTGGACCGGATCTCGAGCATGTTGGATCGGAGTTCGCCGACCGATACAACGACCCACGAACAGCGCATCGAGGCCGCGGTCGTCGACGCCGTCGCGCAGGTTGGTGCCGATCGCGTCGAAGGTGTGGAAGAACTTGTCTCCGAATGTCTTTCGAATCCAGAAGGCATCCCGGCCTGGGTTGTCACCGACGCCGCAAATGCGATGTCGTTCGTCCTGATCTACCGGTTCGAGTACGCCGAAGCCCGCAGCCAGCAGGAATGGGCGGCGCCGTACCGCCAGCGCTCGTCGGGTCCGCTCGGCGCTGTGTACGGCCACTGCTATGCCGGTATCGCGGCCCGCGAACAACTCGACTTGGCCTCGGCTGCAAAGAGTTTCGAGAAGGCGCTGCAGGTCGCCGAGACTGCGGCCGGCGGGCACACCCACGCGATGCGGGTCGCTGCCGCAATGCTCGGCGAGTTCTACTACGAGCGAGGCGATCTCGACTCTGCCGAGCGCCTGCTCGACGAGGCGTACCGCCTCGGGGCCGAGCTCGGAGCGGTCGATTTTATGATCGCCGCCTACGTCACCGGCGCTCGTGTCAAGGCGGTGCGCGGGGATCTCGATGCGGCAGCGCAACGACTCACTGCAGGAGAGGCCACAGCGACGACGCTGTCACTCGCACGACTCGGTGCTGCCGTCGAGCACGAACGCGTCCGATTGGGGCTGCCTGCCCGCAAGTCTGCTCCTGCGGCGCAACGGCACGCGCAGCACGGCATCGCCGTCGTCACCGCCGAACTCGAGGAAGCATCGGCGATTCGCGGGCTGCTCGCCGCGCACACCCTCGACGGTGATGATCGGGCGAGTGCGCGGGCACGTGCCCTCGCCGAAAGCATCCGTACGCACGACCGCCCACGCGCGCAGTTGCACGGCGATCTGATGGTCGCCGCGTGTCTGTTCGCAGCGGGATGGATCGACGAAGCGAAGGACGCGCTTGTCCCTGTCGTCGTCAGGTGTGCAGAACTCGGGATTACTCGGGTCCTACTCGACGGTGGTCCGCAGATCGTTCCGCTGCTGGAGGCCCTTCGGGACGATGAACGCGCCGGTCGCTGGCGGCCACAGTGGCAACCTGTGCCGAAGTTGTTCCTCGCAGAACTGACCGGTCCGGCCTGAACGGCCCGGTCCATGCGAGCCCGCCGGTGCCGAGTTCATCCGTCGCAGGCAGGATGAAGGGCGAGTTAGTCGCATCGAACAGTCACCATCGAACAAGGAGAAACACGTGGGACAGGTCAGCGCCAGCAGCTCGATCACCGTCGCAGCCGCGCCGGAGAAGGTACTCGAGGCATTGTCGGACTACGAGACAGTTCGGCCGCGCATCCTGTCGGAGCAGTACCGGGACTATCGCGTCGTTTCGGGCGGTCAGGGCGATGGCACGGTCGCGGAATGGACCCTGCAAGCCACGTCGAAGCGCTCGCGCAACGTCAAGGCGACGGTCGCCGTTGCCGGTAACACGATTACCGAGCGTGATGCCAACTCGTCGATGGTCACCCGCTGGACCGTGGTGCCGAGCAGCGGCGGTGCAGAGATCACGACCAAGACCGAATGGGTTGGCGCGGGCGGCATCGGCGGATTCTTCGAGAAGACCTTCGCGCCCGGCGGCCTGAAGAAGATCCAGGCGCAGGTGCTGGCGAATCTGAGCCGCGAACTCGTCTAGCCGCTACATCCCAGCGCCTATGTCGAACAGGTTGCCCTCGGGATCGCTGAGCGTGGCCCACTTGGTGCCGTACTCGTCGTAGTCGGCGAGATGCTTGGCCCCGAGGCCAACTGCGCGCTCGATTTGCTCCGTCCAATCGGTCGCGACCATGTCGATATGCAGTGTGTTCTTGCCGGGGTTCTTGTCCGGGACCGCGATGAACATCAACACCGGGGTGCTCCCGCTGCTGCGCCCGACCGTCGCGAAGTACTCGCTTGCGTCCGGATCGACCGGGCGGTCGAGTAGTGCCGCCCAAAAGCCGGCGAGGGCTGCCGGGTTGTGGCAATCGAACGTGATGTGTTCCAGGGATAGCGCCATGTTCTGTCTCCTGCAGCTTGTTCGGGTTGGTTAGGTGTTGATCTTGATCGGCCAGCAGACCTCGGTGCGGAATGCCGTGGGATTGTCGGTGTGGTTCGGACCGACGAGGTAGACCTCGCGAATCGGCTCTGGCTCGGCGATATCGTGTTCGGCAACGTAGGTGCCCAGCGCCCCGTACGTCCGGTCGAATTCGTCGAACGAACCGGCGTGCACCGCGATCGCGAACCTGGCGGGCGGCAGCACGAGAGCCTCGACTCCTTTGCCCGCCGCGCTCCTTTGGGGAACGGGCACGAATGCCACTACGTCGCCTTCGTCGTTTTCGAAGAACTCGGTGGAATAGGTTGCGCCGCCCGGGCCGGTCACGTCGGTACCCGACCGTTGCGCCGATTCGTACAGCAGCGGGAAGGCCACACCGCACCAGCCGGCCACATCGCGGCGCGCGACGCGTGCCCGCACCGCGAGCGTGGAAAGGGCCGCGACCGAGCGGTATTCGACCGTAACCGGCCCGGCGGGACTCAGCAGAGACTTCAACGACTCGACGACCTGCTGAGTTCGGATCAGCTCGGCTTCCATCCGTTCGAGATGGCGCTGGATCGCAGCGTTGCGCACGGCGTCGTCGCCGGCCAGGACCACCTCGCGAACCTGTGGCAGCGGCATATCCAGCTCGCGCAAACGGCGAATCAGCTGCGCCTGCGATACCTGTGCCGTCGAGTACTGCCGGTAACCGGACAGGTCGTCGATCGACGCCGGCGGTAGAAGGCCGATATCGTGGTAATAGCGCAACGTCTTCACGGGCAAATGACTGAGTCGGGAGAATTCCCCGATGGGAACCAATGCCGTCATGCCGTTGAGCAAACACCCTCCAGTAGCTGGAGGGTCAAGTGATGGCTGTTTCTCAGGCGAGAACGAAAGCGAGCAGTCCGAGGTTTTGGAAGCTACGCCAGTAGGAGTAGCCCAACCACACGCCGGGGGAGACCTCGCGAATCTCGTCGATCAGCGGCGGAGTCGGTGACGGTGCGTAGTTCAGCACCCAGCTCAGCTTGTTGTCCTGGAGTGACGGGCCCAGGTACACATCTGCGTTCCAGCCCTCGATGCCCGCTGCCGTAATGCGGTTCGTCAGCCAGCCACCGAACGGTCCGGTGTGGAACGTCTTACCGATCCAGAGTCCGGGTGCGATGCCGGCGGTCTCGGCAGGGTAGGTAACCCAGCCGTTCTTCACGCCGTTGGGTGCAAGGCCGGGGGTCGATGCGAGGTAGATCGCCGTCGTCTGCGGTGAACTGCAGCGGAACCGCAGGGAGTCTGCTGTCGCGGCCGGGTTGTCGGGGTACAGAGTGCAACCGTTCCCGTAATCGATCGGTGCTGCCGCTGCGGGGCCTGCGCCGACGCACAGCATGGCGGTGATGGCAAGGCCGATGGAGAGCGAAAATGCGCGCGCGAGGACGCCAGTGGAGCGGTTCATAGCTGGGCTATCGGAGTCACCGACCAATTTGTAACGGAAATCGGCATTTTCCTCTACACGGCGCGGGGAATGGTGGCAGCAATCACGCAACGTCTAGGCTGGTGTGGACAATTTCGGACCTGACCGACGGCACGCCGTCACGATAGGAGACGGCACGTGCAACCCGGCGGAGCACCCGATATGCAGCAGATTCTCGCCCAGGCGCAGCAGATGCAGCAGCAGTTGATGGCCGCGCAGGCTGAGATCGCCGAAGCCGAGGTGGAAGGTCAGGCCGGCGGAGGCCTCGTGACAGCAACCGTCAAGGGCAGCGGCGAACTTGTTTCGCTCACGATCGATCCCAAGGTGGTCGACCCCGCCGATGTGGAGACGCTGCAGGATCTCGTGATCGGCGCGATCAACGACGCGTCGAACAAAGCGCAGCAGGTCGCCGCAAGCAAGCTCGGCCCGCTCGCCGGGGCATTCGGCGGCGCAATGCCTGGCCTGCCCGACTTCTAGTCACCGCAACATGTTCGAAGGAGTTCCGTGTACGAAGGTCCAGTTCAGGATCTCATCGACGAACTCGGCAAACTGCCCGGCATCGGTCCGAAGAGTGCCCAGCGCATAGCGTTTCACTTCCTGTCGGTCGAGCCACCCGAGATCGGTCGGCTTCAGGCTGCCTTGCAGAAGGTGCGCGACGGTGTGCAGTTTTGCATTGTGTGCGGGACGGTTTCGGACAAGGAAAAGTGCCGCATCTGCTCGGACGCGCGACGTGATCGCACCAAAATTTGCGTCGTCGAGGAACCGAAAGATGTCCAGGCGATCGAACGGACACGCGAGTTCCGCGGCCGCTACCACGTCCTCGGCGGCGCGCTGGATCCGCTCAGTGGGATCGGGCCCGACCAACTCCGCATCCGGGAGTTGTTGGCGCGCATCGGTAATCAGGAAGACGGGATCGACGTCTCCGAAGTGATCATCGCGACCGATCCGAACACCGAAGGCGAAGCCACTGCGACCTACCTGGTCCGTATGCTCCGTGATTTCCCTGGACTTTCCGTCACCCGGCTCGCGTCGGGGCTGCCGATGGGTGGCGACCTCGAATTCGCTGACGAAATCACCCTCGGCCGTGCGCTTTCGGGCCGCCGGGCGATGTAGTGATGCATGAACGGTGTGCGAAGTCGAGCTGCCGCTCTGGTCAGGGCGGTCAGGATGCGCGATCGACGGTGAGCACTAGGCAGCCGCAGCCGCCAGCCAGATCGAAGCAGTCCACGACGAATCCGTGACGGCTCACTTGGAAGTCGATGCAGTCGTCGTCGGTGCATTCGACGATGTTGCCGGTGTGGACGATCAGAGTGCCGTGGCAGTGGTCGATTCCAGTATTGCAGGACATGCAGACCATGACCCCGTACTACCACCGATCAGGCGCACCGCCGGGGAGGTCAGCGGCGTGTCTCGTGCTCAGGAGCGGGCAGCGCTGAGCCGTTCGCGCCGCAGTTGATCGACTTCCGGTAGATCGAGTGGTGGTAGCTCGTCGACACCGAGCGCCCGGCGCAACAGCAGGTCGGCAAGCTCAGGATTGCGCGCCAACGCTGGACCGTGCATGTAGGTCCCGATCACCGAACCCTGGACGACGCCTTCGCGGCCGTCGCCGACACCGTTTCCGACGCCGTGTTTCACGCGTGCCAACTGGGTCGCGTCGGAGCCCAATGTGGTTCCACCCCGATGGTTTTCGAAGCCGCTCAATGGCGAGGAGAGGCCGTCGATGGTTGGTGTCGTGAGCACCTCGCCGATCGAGCGGGTGTGCTGCGGTGTGGTGGTGCAGTCGAGCATCGAGATGCCGTCGACCTTTTCGCCGCCCGACGTTTCGTACCAGTGCCCGAGCACCTGGATTGCGGCACAGATCGCGAGGACGGGGGTGCCGCGCTCCGCAGCTTGCTGCAGTCCCGGGTACCGCTGGAGGTGGCGAGTCGCGAGCCGCTGCGCGTAGTCTTCGGCGCCGCCGAGTGTGTACACGTCCAACGAATTCGGCACCGGATCGTTGAGGGTGATCTCGATGACCTCGGCGTCGTAGCCACGTAAGCGCAACCGCTGCCGCAGAATCAGCGCATTGCCGCCGTCGCCGTACGTTCCCATCACGTCGGGCAGCACCAAGCCGATACGCACCGTCGATTCAGCCATTCGCGGCACCCTTCGCCATTGCGGTGTTCAGGTCCCGGAACGACGTGTAGTTTGCGAGTACCTCCACTCGACCCGGTGGGCAGGATGCTATGGCGCGCAAGGGATCTGCGATGGTGGTGTGTTTGACGCCCGCGTAGGTGAGCCGCACGGCCAGATCAGTGGCCCGCTCGCCGGCCGCGACCACCTGGATTCCTTCGAAGTGTTCGAAGCGCACATCCCACAACCAGGACAGATCTTCGCCGTCGGGCACTTGCCCGTTGACGGAAATCACGAGGCCATCCACGGTCTGGTCGATCATCGACAGGGCTTCCTGCCAGCCTGCGGGGTTCTTCGCGAGCAGCATTCGGACGGAGTGCGCACCGACCTGGACAGTGCTGTATCGACCGGCGACTTCGTGCACCGCCGAGGCGGCGGCAACTGCCGCGGCCGGATCGGCACCCATGGATACTGCGGCGGCGACAGCCTGAGCTGCGTTGCCCCGGTTCGCCTTGCCAGGCAACGTCAGGCGCATAGGGATCTGGAGGCCGTCGGGGCCGTAGAGGTTGTCGTCGTCGAGCCACCAGTCGGGCGTCGGTCGCGCGAAGTCGGAACCGGTGCTGCGCCAGTGGGTGCCCTCCCACACGATCGGTTCGCCTGTGCGCGGACAGCTCACCGAGTCGCCGGCCCAGCCACCGCCCGCAGCGACCCAGATGACGTTCGGGGAGTCGAACGCCGCCGAGGTCATCAGGATGTCGTCGCAGTTCGCGATCACGGTGGTATCGGGGTGTTTGGCCAGGCCTGCTCGCAGCCGCCGCTCGATCATGTTGATCTCGCCTACCCGGTCGAGCTGGTCCCGGCTGAGATTCAGGAGGACCACCGCCGCTGGGTTGACGGCGTCACAGACGTGCGGAACGTGCAGTTCGTCGACCTCGAGCGCGGCCAGAGTGGCGCTCTGATTGGCGGTCAGAGCTGCGACGATGCCCGCGTCCATGTTTGCGCCGTCGGCCTGGGTGGCGACGTCGGCAACCGTGGCGAGGGCCGCGGCAGTCATCCGCGTTGTTGTCGACTTGCCGTTGGTTCCCGTGACCACGACAGTTGTCCGGCCACGGCCCAGCTGCGTCATGATGGTTTTGTCGATCTTCAGGGCGATCAGGCCACCGATCATCGACCCCTTTCCACGGCCGGCCTTCTGTGACGCCCACGAGGCAGTCGAGGCAACCCGCAGGGCGAAACGTCCGCGGGCCGAGATCCGGGTCTTGATCTGATCGTCGAGCATCCGCTGAGTTTGCCATGAGTAGTCGCAGGCGTGCACGGGTGCAGGTCGGCCTCAGCACAACGACGTCGGCCGCAAGTATTCGTCGACGAGTGTTCGATGCCACCAGTTTCCGGTCTCGCGGCGCTCGCGGCGGTCGGTGAATCGGTACGTGTAGAGCCGTGCGCGGATGAATGTAGGCGGGTTGTCAGGGAATGGATTGCTATGCAACAGTTTCAAAACCTGGGCGTCACCTTCGAGTAGCTTTCGCACGAACTGGCGAAACCAGCCCGTCGCGTAATTCGGCGAGATGGCCGCGAACCACATCAGCCAGTCGAGTCGCAGGTGATACGGCGAGATCTGCGGTGGCCTGCGCCGGAGATCGCCTGGCTTGCCTTTGAATTCGTATTCCTTCCATTCTGCTTCGGAGAGCGGGCCGGTCGCGGCTGTCCCCTCGAGAATCACCTCGTGTCGGATCCGAGTGATGCTGCCGAAT
>JBBSKP010000147.1:0-12942 GCA_038256175.1 Mycobacteriales bacterium | reverse complement strand
CGATGGGAACTGGCTGCGCTGCAACAGGTTGCGGCCGGACTTGCCACTGCAATGCGCGACGGCGTCGCCGTCGATCCAGGTGATCCCGCGCCGGATCTTTCGGCCCGCAAGCGCCCGGTCCCGAAGCGAGTTCCGTCCGATCGGCCTATTGCGGGACACCGGTTCGGTGATCAACTACTGAGTCCGACAGTCGCACCGTCGGGCGGTCGAGTCAGCGCACAGTTTGTCGGCGCCTACCCCAACAACGACCTCCAGCGCGGCGGTACCTACCTCGAGATCCAGCGCAAGGACGGCGAGGACTGGATCACCATCGCGGACGACGGCGACTTCGCTACGACGTTCGAGTGGAAGCGACACGGCAAGGACGCCTCGGTCGTCACCGTCACCTGGACCATCCCGCCGGGCACGGCAGTCGGCACCTACCGGATGCTGTATCACGGTGACGCCAGAACTACGTCGGACATACTCGAGCCGTTCACCGGCACGTCCGACGAATTTACGATCTCATAGACGAAGCACAGGCTCGGCCCGGTGAAAGGATCGCCATGGAGAACCCCCTCGATGTCACCCTGAACCGGCGTTCGGTTCTCACCGGAACCTTGGCAGCAGCGGCTGCGTTGGGCGCGACGCTGATTCCCGGTGGCGCGATCGCCACGGCGACGACGAAGTTCCCCTTCCCCACCGGGCGCAATCTCACCGTTCTTGTCACCGGTGATGCCGGCACCGGCGCGGCGGGACAACAAGCCGTTGCGCAGGCCGCAAAGCGGCTGTTCGCCAACGAAACACTGTCCTTGGCGATCGGGTTGGGCGACAACATCTATGAGGACGGCGCCGAGTCCGTCGACGACGACGAGTTCCGCGACAAGTTCGAGCTACCCAACGCCGGACTCGACGCCCCGTGGCTGATGGCACTCGGCAACCACGACAATTCACTCGTGATTCCCGGGGACGGCAGCTGGCTCGAGAAGGGCAACAACGAAGTTGGCTATCACGCTCGTTCACAACGGTGGTGGATGCCGTCGCGCTACTACTCGGTCGCGCTGCCCGCAGCGAATCCGGTCGTCGAATTCTTTGTGCTGGACTTGAATCCGCTGTGCGCCTACATCCCACCGCTGCTGGGTTACTGGGCGGAGAATGGGCCGTACATGACCGAGCAGCGCAACTGGCTGCGCAATAGTCTGGCATCGTCGAAGGCCAAGTGGAAAGTCGTGTGCAATCACTTTCCCTACATCGGCAACGGCCCGCACGGGAGTGCGGGGTCCTACGACGGAATTCCGCTGCTGCCGCACGCGAACGGGACGTTCGTCAAACAACTCTTCGAACAAGAAGTACTCGGACGCGCGCAGTTCCTCCTGGCCGGCCACGATCATTCACAACAAGTACTCGCACCGACAGCCGCGACGAAGGGTGCATACCAAATCGTGTCCGGGGCGGCCTCGAAGTCGGTCGGCGGGCAATCCCGGATTACCAATCCAGCTCTATACCAAGACTTCTCGAACTACGGCTTCATGGTTCTCGACATCACGCCCGCAGCTTTCTCGGTGCGGGTCTACACGGTCGACCTCGCATCCGCCACTCCAACGTTGGCATACCAACGACAACTCGCTACGTCCTGATCGTGACGAAACCCATCACCGCATGGCTGTTGCAATCGCCTGCGCGCCTGTATGACTGGCATGCGGGATGGCTGCTCGGCCGACGGTTTCTGCGCCTGACTCACGTGGGCCGAAAGTCGGGGCGGCAGTACCGAACGATTCTTGAGGCGATCGCGCACAATACCGCTACGCGCGAGATATTCGTTCTGGTGGGCCAAGGCCCGCAGGCCGATTGGTATCGGAACTTGCGGGCGAATCCCGCCATCGAACTCGCGATCGGGCGTGAGCGATTTCTACCCGACCATCGCGTCCTGCCAGAGGCGGAGGCCGCAGCGGTCCTGGCCGACTACGAGCGGCGAACCCGCCTGGTGGCTCCGGTTGTGCGGCGAGTCGTGTCCTGGCTTGTCGGCTGGAGCTACGACGGGAGCGACGAGGCGCGTCGGCGACTTGTGCGCGAACGCCCCATCGTCGCCTTTCGGCCCGCAGCCTGAGACGGCAGCTCAGATCACCCTTTGCAGGGCCACTTCATTTATGTATTGTACCGGTCAATACATTAATTATCTTTGCGGGATGCGAGTCGGAGGTGTGACACGTGACGTTGCAAGACAAGGTGGTCTTGGTTACCGGAGGCAGCCGTGGACTGGGCAAAGCAATGGTCGAGGCCTTCGCCGCCGCCGGAGCCGATGTGGTCATCGCCAGCCGCAAACTGGACAGCTGCGAGAAACTCGGCGCTGAAGTTCGCGAGCGATACGGCCGCCGCGCACTACCCGTCGCCTGCAACGTGAGCGATTGGGCGCAATGCGACGCCCTTATCGAAGCCGCATACACCGAATTCGGCCGGGTCGACGTTCTAGTGAACAACGCGGGCCTCTCGCCCCTGTACCCCAGCCTCGATCAGATCAGCGAGGCCCTGTTCGACAAGGTGATCGGTGTCAACCTCAAAGGCCCGTTCCGCCTCTCGTCGGTCATCGGTACCCGAATGGCCTCCGGCGCAGGTGGTTCCATCATCAACATTAGTTCGATCGGGGCGATACGTGCCGATGGACTCGCGCTGCCCTATTCCACCGCCAAGGCCGGACTCAACGCGCTCACCGAGGGCCTCGCCCAATCCTTCGGGCCGACAGTACGGACGAATGCGATCCAGTGCGGCCCGTTCGCGACCGACATCGCCAATGGCTGGCCGGCCGGACTGCGTGAGGACTTGGAGAGCACCATCGCGCTGCGCCGCGTGGGCGAACCTGCGGATATCATCGGCGCCGCAATGTATTTCGCGACGGACGCATCGGCCTACTGCAGCGGCGCAATCCTACGACTCGACGGAGGAATCAAGTGAAGGCGCTCGTATACGAGGGCACGGAGACGATCCGCTATGCCGATGTCACCGACCCGACACTCGCCGACGACCGCGCGGCCATCGTCCGTGTCACCGCTGCCGGCATCTGCGGCAGCGACCTACACATCTACGGCGGTCACGGATTCAGTTCGGATATCGGTTTCTGTGTGGGCCACGAGGCCGTCGGCGAAGTAGTGGAAGTCGGCGCAGGAGTGCACAGGTTTACCGTCGGCGATCGCGTACTGGTTCCCGCGTCCGTGGGTTGCGCACAGTGTCCTGCATGCGCAGTCGGCCGGGTCTCGATGTGCGAGAAACTGACGTCACCACTGGTCGCCTGCTACGGGCTCAGCTCGCTGCTGCCTGGCGCGCAAGCCGAATTGCTTGCCGTTCCACGCGCGGACGGGAACCTCGTTCACCTGCCGGATTCGATTTCCGATGATGCAGGAGTTGTCTTGGCGGACAACGCCGCCACCGCCTGGTACGGCGCTCGCCGTGCACGCATTCAGCCCGCGGACACCGTCACCGTTATCGGGTTGGGGCCAGTCGGCTTGCTCGCCGTGCAGTCCGCCTTTGCGATGGGCGCATCACGAGTCCTGGGAGTCGACCTGTTGCCCGAACGACGGGATCGAGCGGCGACGATGGGCGCCGAACCGATCGACGGCGCAGATCCCAAAGCGCACATCCGGGAGACTACCGGCGGGCTCGGCACGGACGTCGCAATCGAGGCTGTCGGCACCGACGCCACCATCAAGCTCGCGATGAGTGCGGTTCGACGAGCGGGGCGCGTTGGGGTGATCGGGGTCAATCAGAACACCAAGTACGCATTCAACATGCCGCTCGCACAGGTCAAGGAACTCGAGTTCACCATAGGGCTGTGCTCGGTCCAGTACGAGCTGCCTGCCTTGCTTCGACTGACGGAGGCCGGTCGAATTCGACCCGAAGATGTTGTCTCCCATCGCCTGCCGCTATCGGAAGGCGAGAGCGCGTACCGAATCTTCGCGGGGCGCGAAGACGGCGTCAGCAAGATCGTCCTCGAGCCGGCCAAGTGACGTGACTGCCCCACGCCGGCGCGGCCGCCCACCCACGTCCGAGAACGACGCCGGCGACACGCGCCGAAAGATCATCGAGGCGGCAACGGAGTTATTCGCGGAGAAGGGATTTCACGGCACTGGTGTAGCCGAGATCGGCCAACGCGCAGATGTCCAGCGCGGCGCGTTGTATTACCACATCAAATCAAAGGAAGAGCTTCTCTGGGAAGTGCTGCGCGACTACGTTATCGCGCTCCTCGTCGGAGCCGAAGAGATCGCCGGCAGCGAGAGCGACCCGCCCGCACAGTTGCGCGCCTTGATCGGTAACCACGTCACCTTGATCGTGCGGTATCAGCGTGAAGTGCTGATCCAGCTGCGAGATGGCGGGGCGTTGACCGGCGAGCGGGCTGCGGAACTGCAAGATCTACGCGATCAGGTGCAGCGCTGCTGGCAAGAAGTACTCGACGATGGTTGCGCGGCAGGAGCTTTCAACTCCGCCGACCACGTCGTCACCAACAGCTTGCTCGGCATGGTGAACATGGTGTGCATCTGGTACCGGCCCAGCGGCGATCGCACGCCTGAAGAGATCGCCGAAATGCTAGCGAATATGACACTCGACGGGCTCACGTCAGCATAAGAGCCGTCGACCAACCGATAAGGAGCCAGCGATGGCATGGGATTTCGAGACCGACCCGGACTACCAGAAGGAACTCGATTGGGCTGACGAATTCGTCCGCACCGAGGTCGAGCCACTCGATCTGGTGTTCAAGAATCCGTACGACAAGGGCGATGCCGAGGCGATGGCATACACCCGCCCGCTGAAGGAAGAAGTCAAGAAGCGCGGGCTGTGGGCGTGCCATCTGGGCCCCGAGCTCGGTGGAGCGGGCTATGGACAGCTGAAGCTCGCCTTGCTCAACGAGATTCTCGGCAGATCGATATGGGCACCGTCGATCTTCGGCTGCCAAGCTCCGGACTCCGGAAACGCCGAGATCCTTGCGCATTTCGGAACTGCCGAGCAGAAGGCGAAGTACTTGCAGCCGTTGCTCGACGGCGAGATCGGCTCCTGCTACATCATGACCGAACCGCACGCCGGTTCGGATCCGACGCTGTTCACCACGCGAGCGGTCAAGGACGGCGACGAATGGGTTATCAACGGCGAGAAATGGTTCAACTCCGAAGCTACGCACGCCGCGTTCTGGATCGTCATGGCGGTGAGCGATCCGAATGTCAGCCCCTACCAGGGTATGTCGATGTTCATCGTCGACCCGAATACGCCGGGAGCGGAGATCGTTCGTGACGTCACCGTGGCCGGGTTCAGCGATCACGAGGCGTACACCCGATTCACCGACGTCCGAGTGCCGGCCGAAAACCTGCTCGGCGCACCGGGTTCGGCCTTCGCCATCGCCCAGACCAGGCTCGGCGGCGGGCGCGTGCACCACGCGATGAGGACCGTGGCGCAGATCCGCAAGGCGTTCGACATGATGTGCGAGCGAGCAGTAACCCGCCAGGTTCGGGGCGGCACACTCGGATCGCTCCAGATGACGCAAGAACGCATCGCGGACAGTTGGATCGAGATGGAACAGTTCCGGCTTCTCGTCTTGCGGACCGCCTGGCTGATCGACAAGCACCAGGACTATTTGCAAGTGCGCAAAGATATTTCGGCCATCAAGGTCGCAATGCCGAAGGTGATGCATGATGTTGCCCAACGGGCACTGCACCTGCACGGCGCATTGGGCGTCTCGGACGAAATGCCGTTCGCGAACATGCTGCTCTACTCCGAGGTGATGGCGATCGTCGATGGTCCGACGGAGGTACACAAGATCACGGTGGCCAAGGAAGTCCTCAAGAACTACGAGCCCTACGACGGCCTGTGGCCAAGTGGGCACATACCGGGACGCCGCGAGGCGGCACGGGCGCACGTTGCCGCCCGCATGGAGCACGTCATCGGCAATCTTTGACCGGTCAAGGCGACAGCCGGCAAACCAACCGGCTGGCATGTGCACTATGTCATGTGACATGGCGGTTGATCAGACCTCACGCTATTTGCATTTCCCATAGTGAGGGCTGTAGGACGCGATTCGGGTGGCCAACTCTGCGAACGCACCTCGACTGCGCGCGCGGCAGCTCGCGGCGACGACGTCACCGTGTTCCCCGGCGGACAAATGGGCTTCGTGGAGCCCCGACGAATTCGCACCTCAGCTTCGCGAAGTTCTACGCGGAAACTGAGAGACCTGGCACCTGAGCTCCCATTCGCTGTGTACGCACCCCGAATTCGGGTGAGATGAAGCAAGAGTGGGCGATGAGGTGCCGCGGCCGGCCCACCTCATGGAGATGCCGGAAGGTGTCACAACACGCGCCCCGCAGCCGTTTCAGGGTCGCACGACCAACATCGATGAACCTCCCCATGCGCGCGCGGCGCATTTCGAGCTCTACGCCAGTCGAACAAGATCGAACTCAGACTCCCTGACCGGCGCCTATTTAACTGATTGACAAACCAGTCCGGTAAACGATAGAGTCGGCGCCAGCTTCTCCGGCCCGTGATCTCGGGCCGGAGAAGATTCCAATTTCTGGTGGCTCGGGCCCCGAAATTCAGAATCAGCCAGCTTCGAGCAACCGCTACTGATCGAATGCGATGTGAATCCGCTCCGACTCGGGCAGCGTCTGGCACGCCAGCGTCAGGCCCATGTCCAAGTCTTCGTCGATGAGCGACTCGTTCATCACCATGCGGGTCTTGCCCTCTTTGACCGAGCAGACGCATGTGCCACAAGCTGATTCACGGCATACGTATGGCGGGTCGAGCCCTGCGTCGAGAAGGACATCGAGCAACTTCTTGCCCTTCGGCCACGACAGGACATGAGTTTCGCCGTCGAGATCGACCTCGACTTCGGCTCCGCGGTCACGCCGCACCGGGACGACCGGTGGCGCGACCGCCACGGCGGCCTCGAACGGGTTGGTCTCGAGCGAGCGGTACTCCTCGCGATGTATCCGGCTCGGAGATACCTGCAGCGCTGCCATCGCCGACTGCGTGACTGCAACGAATCCCGCAGGACCGCAAAGAAACACGTCACGATCGACGTAGGGACGCACGACGTTGACGACATCGTCTGCCGACGGCAGCCCCTTGTCCGCCTCGAGCCAGTGCAGCACCGTCAACCGCCCCGAGTATCGCTCCCCCAGCTCGGCGAACTCGCGCGCGAAGATCACCGAATCCCAATCGCGATTGGCATACAGCATCGCAACGTGACCCGCCCCGGATCGCAGGACGGATTTGGTGATCGACATTATCGGCGTCACACCGCTTCCGGCGGCGCACAACAGGACGTCGCTGTCCAACGAGCGCGGCACAAACGCGCCCGAGGGTTCGAGCACCGCGATGCGCATGCCGGCTTCGGCGTTGTCGCAGATCCAGTTCGACGCATAGCCGCCGGCCGTGCGCTTCACGGTCACCGACAGCTGCTCGTCGCCGTGCGGGCTACTGGACAGCGAATAGCAGCGAGCGACCGAACCGGTCTGCTCACTGGGGACTCGTAGCGTCAAGAACTGACCGGGCGAGTAGACAAACTGCCCGGTCAGCTCATCGGGAACATCGAAAACCAACGAGACCGCATCTGTGGTCTCCTTGATTACCCGACCCACATTCAAGTGGTGAGCGCGTGAATTCATCCGATAGTTCCGGTCTTTCAGTTAAGGATCGACACATCGACGAGTGAATTGGAGCTCGCATCGCGTTCGTCCGCGGGCAACGGCGGAAGCAGCCGATCCAGCAACGGCGCGAACCTCGCCAACGCCTTCTGTCCCAACTCCTGACCGCGGTCCACACTCATCGCCCCGGCCATACGACGGTTCACGCCCGGAGCGATTCTGCCCATGAAGTATCCGAGCCATGCCTCGGTGCGCACTGGCACTACAGCGAGATCGAAACGCACCGACCGTGCTGCCGCGCGCGCAACGATATTCGGGCTCATCGGGGCGAAAGGCAGCTTCGCTACGAGCGCCTGCAGCCGCATGCTGAGCTCCAGGCCACGCTGAACCAGCTCGTCGTCGACGCCGACGGTGATCGCATTCTGGCCGATATTGGTGTTGATGACACCCGGGCAGATCGCACTGACGCCAATTCCCTTGGGACCGAATTCAAGGCGGAGGCATTCGGTCAGCATCTTCACGCCGGCTTTCGACACGTGATAGGCCGACATCACCGCAGTAGGGGTGAGCGCCGCTGCCGAGGCGATATTGACGATGTGTCCACCGGTTCCGCGCTCCACCATCTGCTCGCCGAAGGCCCTCGAGCCATACACGGCGCCCATCAGGTTCACGCTGAGCTGCTTCTCCCAGTTCGCCGGCGTCAGATCCAGAAACGCACCGCCGACGAGTATCCCGGCGTTGTTGACCAGAACATCGGCGACACCGTAATCGGCGAGGACATCGCGTGCGAACCGCTCCCATGCTTTCGGATCGGTGACATCCAATTGCGCGGAAGACGCTCGCAGACCCCTACCCCGGATCATCGCGGTCGTGACGTGGGCCGCCTCGAGGTCGATGTCGGAAACGACAACGTGCGCACCCGACTTCGCGAACTTGACCGCGGTCGCCTGACCGATGCCGCTTCCGGCCCCGGTCACCACAACCAATTTGGGCTCGAGACTGTTGATCTTCACACGCTCTCCTTTGCCGACGCGGCGGCTGATACCGACGCTTGCACCGTTGCATTGCCGTACCGGTATACATCCAGGTCGTAATGGCGGTTCTGCCAGTACATTTCGCCGTGCGTGGATGGCCGGAACGGTGAATCACCGTGGCTGTTGATGTAATAGGTGTTGGACCCATTGCACGTCGGCGTGAAAAGGAAGTTCTTCGCTTGCCGCTTCAGACTCTTCTGGAAATATCTGTCGTGCTCCTCCTGGCGAATCTCGCACACGGTTGCCCCACGACGCTTCGTCTCGGCGATCGCTCGACTCAGATGCGCAGCCGTAGCCTCGATCATCCATAGATACGAACCCAGCACGAACCCGTACGGGCCGGTGATCGTGAACATGTTGGGATATCCGGGGACCGAAACACCTTGATAGGACTGGAATCTCTCGGTATCCCAGAACTCACCGAGATCCTTACCGCCTCGGCCGAGTACAGGGAAGGACGGTATTGCGTCCTTCTCCCACAACTTGAATCCCGTAGCGCAGACCAAGACATCGACTTCGTGCTCGACACCATCTGTTGTGACGACGCCCTTTTTGGTGATCCGGTCGATCGATTCCGTGACGAGGCTGACGTCGCTGCGATTGAACGTCTTGAGATACTCGTTCGACATCGACGGTCGTTTGCAGCCGAGGCCGTACTTGGGCATCAGCTTTTCGCGGAGTACCGGATCGTCCACCTGCGAGCGCATCCACCGGCGAACCGGTATCTCCGCCAGCGTTCGGCTGGCGTTCATCATCCACGTCGGTCCGGCCATCATGCCACTCATCGCGAGTTCGGTTGCGACCGTGCCGATCAGGCGGATTGCCGAACGCACTCGCTTGCGCCCGAGAATCTGCCGTCCGATCGGACCGATGGCGGAGTCGGATTTCGGAAACACCCAGATCGGCGTTCGCTGGAACACCGTCAGGTGCTCCGTCTGATCGACAATTGCAGGTACCAGCTGAAGCGATGTAGCGCCGGTACCGATCACCGCGACACGCTTGCCCTCCAGCGCTACGTCGTGATCCCACATCGCCGTGTGCAGGAGAGTCCCACCGAACGAATCGAGACCGTCGATGTCGGGCATCTTGGGCCGCTCCAACCCGCCGATCGCCGCGACGACATAGCGCGCAGTGATCTGCTGACCGCCGTCTGTGGTCACCCGCCAGATATTGTGCGCCTCATCGAAAGTCGCGGAAGTGATCGTCGTGTTCAATCGCAACTTCTCCCGCAAGCCGTACTTGTCGACGACATCATCGGCGTAGTTCTTCAGCTCGTCGCCAGGGGCGAAGACCCGAGACCAATCACCACGCTGCTCATAGGAGAAGCTGTAGATGAACGACGGGATATCCACTGCCACACCGGGATAGGTGTTCGCGTACCAGGTACCACCGACCTGATCCCATTTGTCGACAATGACGAAATCGTGTATTCCCTGACGTTGCAAGGCGATTCCGGCACCGATCCCACCGAATCCGGCGCCGACGACAACCACCTCATGGTCTGGCACCACCGGATCGGTGGGTATCTGCGGGTTCTCGAGATCTGCAGCCGTGCTCATACGTGTTCTGTTCCTTGCCTATTTGATGTAACCCACGAGGTCGCCATCGGCGCCGAACAATTCCCGCTGCCACTGCTGCAGGAGCGGGTTGGTGTCGATGTCGTCAGGATGGAATCCGGGCTTCATGTACTTGGCCAGTTCCCTAAAAAGACCATCCGAGAGCAACAGTTCGTATGTCTGCTTGGTTTGGCGTACGAGCTTGAGCGGCCGCCATCCTTTGGGATCCGTCGCGACCGACAAGGCAACACCTGCCGACATCACCGGAATGGTCAGCACGTAGAGCAGTGCCATCACCCCGATTCGAAGTGACTCCGGGCCGCCGACCGCACGATAGGTATCGAAGGCAACCGACTTATGCTCCAACTCCTCGGTCGCATGCCAGTTCAGCAGATGCCACACCTGCGGGTCACCGGGTATCGCCTGAATGTCGTTGCTGGAGAGAACCTTCTCTGCAAGCACAGCGGTGTAGTGCTCCGCTGCTGCGGTCGCCGCGAGATGTGCGTGGCGTGGGAGCAGCTTCTCCAACCGCATGAAGATGTCTTCGCGACGCTTGCCTTTGATGTCGAAGAGCCGTATCAGCGGATACTGCATCTCGATCAGCTTCTCGTTCAGGTGGCGGTGCTCCTGGCCGTGCACGGCTTCCTGCCCGATGAACCCGGCGATGCGCTTCTTGAGTACTGGATCGGTGACGTCGTCGGAGAAACGCCGAACCGATCGGATGAACGACTCTTCACCCGGCGGAAATACGCCGGACAAAAGCGCTATGAGGTGGCTCAGGACGATGTTGTCGTTCACGAAATGCTGACTCATCGGATCTGGACGTCCGAACGGGAACCGGATCCGGCGCACCTTCGGGTATGCAGTCGGCGCAGATGTCTTGACATGTTGTCGACCAGTTGCAGTCATCGTTGACTCCATTCTGATTTCGTTGTGTTGCTTTACTTGACGTGATCTACGAGCACACCGTCAGCACCGAACAACTCGCGCTGCCAACGCTCGAGCAAACCGTTGGTATCGATGTCGTCGGGATGGAAGCCCGGCTTCATGTACACCGCGAGCTCACGGAAAAGGCCTTTGAACATCGGTCCGCGGAACAGCTTGTACGTTTGGCGCGCAACCGTGACGGGCTTGCGCCGCGCAATGGGATCCTGGGCAATAGCAATACCCAAACTGAGCGTCACGAGCGGAACGATTCCGACGAGAATCGCGCCCATCACGGCGATACGGGTGCGCTCGGATCCACCGACCGCGCGATAGACGTCGAAGGCAACCGACTTGTGCTCCAGCTCCTCGAGTGCGTGCCAGTTGAGCAGATTCCACACTTCCGGATCGCCCGGAATCGCTTGCAGTTCGGGGCTGGACAACAGACGCTCTGCAAGCACCGCCGTGAAATGCTCGGCAGCGGCCGTCCCTGCCAGTGGCAAGGCGCTCGGCAGCCAATCCTCGATGCGGATCTGTCGTTCGAGGCGCTTCGGCGTCGGTTCGAGCCACGCGATCCGATAGCCCATCTCGACGAGCTTGTCGTTCAAGCGGCGGTGCTCCCGGCCGTGCATAGCTTCTTGGCCTATGAAGCCGGCAACCCGCTTCTTCAGGGTCGGTTCGGTGATTTGATCCGCGTACCGGCGCACCGAACGAATAAACATCTCCTCGCCGGGGGGGAACCCACCCGACAATCCCGCGACGAAATGGCTATGCACCATGTCGCCCTCGACGAAGTAATGCGACATCGGATCCGGGCGCCTATCGCCGTCTGCGAAGCCGAACTTGATGCGTCGTGTCTTCGGGTACTTGGCAACTTTGGCCGGTTGGCCATCGGCTTCTGAGGTGCTCACGTGGTGGACAGTCATTGTCACTCCCTTGTGGTCGGCGTTCTAGTTCGACGTGCTCGCGCTGTCATCGCTGCGGATGGCCTCCATGGGCATCCACCTTGATACTCTCAGTATCAAGTACCGCTGGTGATGGATACCAGTGGTAGGAGTATGTGTCCGCGATCACTTGCCTGTCAAGGGGCCACGCGGCAGAAACCTCACGCACCGAATACCGTTGCGCCGCAACGGCGTGCGCATCCGTGCTTGCACAGCAAAAAGCCCAGGTCGGGAGGCTACTTACTAGCCTTCCGACCTGGGCTCTGGTGGAGCTGCCGGGAATCGAACCCGGGTCCTCCGCCGCCTTTCCAGGGCTTCTCCGTGTGCAGTCCGCTAAGTCTCTACTTGGATCTCTCGGTCACGCGAACAAGCCAAGATGACGATCCCAGTCACTGTTTGATGTCCCATCCGACTCCGCGACCGAGTCGGTAGGTAAAGCCTTCTAGCTGATGCCAGTACCCGGACCGAAGGCAAACCCGGACTGACAGACACGCAGTCGCTACTTAGGCAGCGAGTGCGTAGTCGCGCTGATTGGAATCGGCGCTTAATTGGTTGCAATGACGCTTACGGTGGTCTCTTGCCTGCACCGACACGCTTCCCCTGAATCAACGTACGCAGTCGAAACCGTTCAGCCCCGTACGCGCCCGACACTTTGCCGGACTGTTTAGTTTAACCCGCCACGTGGTGCGTTTCATCCCATTAACGTCTGCGCTGCGCGCCTGTGCGCGTTTTACCCGGTCCCGAGGGGGTGTGTTTGTTCAGGACATCGCGTGCAATTGATGTCTCAGGACATCGTGGACACTGACCGGTTCGTTCTTGTGATGATCAGGGATGGCCAGAACAGAGTTTTCGATGGATCCACAGTTTGTCGCAGCTGTTGCCTTCG
>JBBSKP010000146.1:0-12952 GCA_038256175.1 Mycobacteriales bacterium | reverse complement strand
GATGTCAGCGACGCCGAAGAAGATGTCGATTCGACGTTCGTCGTCCTCGCCGTGCAGGCCACCCCTCGCCCCGCCGGTGTCGAGCCACGCCGACCCGCGCTCGCCCATCGGGTGCGGAGTCCAATCGAACAACTTGGTGTAGAACGATTGCGCCCGAACAGCATCGGGTACGCCGATCTCGAAAAATGTTGGCTGGCCGAACATGTCGTTTCCTCCAGGGTCGTGGGTCATGTGCTGAAACGACCGTATGACCAGGAGTATGCGGAGTATTGGACAAATGTCAGCGTGCGGCAATCCATGCGGTCGGCGAACATCCTGCGAGCGCGCGGAAGTCCCGGTTGAAGTGCGCCTGGTCGTAATAGCCGCACGTGAGCGCGATCGAGGCGAGGCTCCGGTGGCCCGGCTGAGTCAGCAGGTCCGCCGCGCGACGGAAGCGCAACACCTTGGCTGCGGCTTTAGGCGTCAGTCCCGCTTGCGCGCTGAACCGTTGGGCCAACCGGCCACGGCTCCAACCGATTTCGGAGAGAATTGCGCCGATGGGTTCGGATCCGCTGGTGCTCTGGAGGCGGTTCCACGTGTAGGCGACCTCGTCGTCCGGCTCGGGTCCTTCGGCGGCGGCTCGCGTGAATACTCGGTCGAGTACATCGAAACGCTCTGCCCAATCGGACGCCGCAGCGAGTCGGTCGACAAGTTCGGGCCCCGACCGGCCGAGCAGATCGTCGAGCCCGACAACGCGGTCGCTGAGTTCGTTCATCGCGAGTCCGAACAACCGGTAAGAACCGAGCGGAGTGAAGCGAACTTCGATGCAGTGTTGCGTGCCGGCATGCGTCGTCGAGGTCGGTCCCTGGCTCAGCCCTGCCGCAAAGGAGTGCCAGGTCCGCTCGGATTCCGGCTCCGCAACGTCGGAAACCCGCAGTGGGTCTTCGAATTCGACGATCAGGACGGCCTCTGCGCTCGCCATCTCACTGCGGTAGACCGGCGTAGTCGACTGTTCGCGGAACTCGCTGTAGTCAGTGACGACTCCGCGAAGCGAATGGTCGGGCGGTGATGTCACCGACCGCCACTGCGCGACGGGCGTATGTCCGCTCTCCGTCCGCGCAGTCCGCTGCATACATCCATTGTCCACCCAGTTCGCGTCAGGTGGTGAAACGCCTTCGCAGCGCAGCGCGGTCTACTTTGCCCGGGCCGCGCAACGGCAAGGCTTCGAGCAGGTGCAGTTCGCGGGGAGCGGCCGTCGAATCAAGTTGCGCAGCAATATGTTCTCGCAATCGATCCAGGGTCGGCGCAGCGTCTGTAGTAGGAACAACGGCCGTGACCACCCGCTCGCCGAGTCGGGAATCGGGGACTCCGAATACGGCGCATTCGCGAATGCCGGGGAAGCTCAGCAACGCAGCTTCGACCACTTGCGGGATGACAGTCAGCCCGCCGGTCGAGATGGCCTCGTCGAGGCGTCCGTGCACTGTGAGGGCACCGTCGTGCGTGGAGCCGGCGTCGTCGGTGCGGAACCAGCCTGGCTCCGCGAACGCCGGATGGTTGGGCAGATCGCGGTAGCCGTTCGCTAGCATCGGACCGCCGAGCAGCACCCGGCCGTCGGAGATCCGTACCTGCGTCCCCGCGAGCGGCACTCCGTCGTACACGCAACCACCGCAGGTTTCGCTCATCCCGTAGGTGCGAACGAGGTTGATCCCCAACGACTTCGCGCGCTCGCGCAGCGGTACCGGCGTGGCCGCGCCGCCGATGAGCACGGCGTCGAGAGTGGCGAGTGCCGCCGCTGCGCCCGGATGATCGAGCGCCTTGATCAACTGGGTCGGTACGAGCGAGGTGTACCGCCGCCCGCCCGGCA
Organism: Mycobacteriales bacterium; assembly: GCA_038256175.1. Classification (GTDB taxonomy): domain Bacteria; phylum Actinomycetota; class Actinomycetes; order Mycobacteriales; family Mycobacteriaceae; genus Antrihabitans. The sequence goes on along the minus strand of JBBSKP010000146.1, from coordinate 11,109 downwards.
TCGCCGCTATGGCTGGCTCGAGGGCTGCGGGGTCGAAGCCGGCCGAGACGTCGACCACGGTCGGCCCCATCCCAGCGAGAATCCCTCGCAGCAAAACCTGCAGGCCGGCAATGTGGTGGGCCGGCAGAGCGAGCAACCACGCACCAGGACCGCCGAGGCGCTCGTGGGTGGCAATGCCGCTCACCTCGAGTGCCGCGGCGGACAGCATCGCGCCTTTTGGGACGCCCGTCGTACCTGATGTCGCGACGACCAGGGCGATGTCGTCGGCGATCGGCTGATCGGGGTGCAGTGCGGAGGTAAGCCGGTCTATCTCTTTGGCGTCGTCGGCGGGTACAGGCAACAAGGCGGAGCCATTGCCTGCCAACGCATTACGAAGCTGCGGAAGGACCTGTGCGACGCCCCCGCCCGACGGAATGCGTAGTACCCGAAGTGTGTTGCTCACCGTGGGATCGTGTCACGACTCGGAGTCCGAGCCTGCCTCCGGATCGACAATCGGCATGCCGCCCGCACGCAGGTTGGCGCGAACCCGCTCGACGTCGACCTCGAGTGGCATCTCATTGGTGATCTTGGTGATCATCACCTGGATGTCGGTCTTGTCGATCGGGAGGTCGCCGTGCTCGATCAATTCGGACGTGACCTCACCGACCTCATCGTCCGAGAGCCTGCGAGTGAGCAGCGCTAGCAGTGGCACGTAGTCGGTCTCCGGCACACCGTCCGGGTATCCGGCTCGCAGCCAGCCGATGATGTTGTTCAAAAAGGGACGGAGTGCCAACGGAATCGATGTTTCAGCTGTCCGAGGGCACCGCGAGCGGCCAACCACCCGCAGCGAGCCGTGCAGCGACCCGGGCAACGTCATCCTCGCCTGGCTGTTCCTTCGCCAGGTCGGAGATCGCCTTCTCGATCTCCTCGCGATCGATCGTTCCGTCCGCAGCAGCACTGCTCGACGTCAACTGGTCGGCGATCAGCCGGACCTCGGTCTCGGTGAGGCGCCGGTGCAGCACAGCGAACAGCGCGATGTAGTCCTCGCGGGGAACGCCTTGCGGGTAACCAGTTCGCAACCAACCGAGGACGCGTTCAGCGATTGAAGGCTTCGATTCGATGGTCACTTCTTCTTCGCTCCCAGAATGTATAGGTCGAACTGGTGGCCGATGAAGTCTCGTGAGACGTACAGGATTCCGACGATCACTGCAACAGAGACAATGCCGAAACAGAGAATTCCCAGCGCCTGCCCCAGTTGATTGCGACCAGCGGGCTGTCCGGCGCCCGCGGGAGCTGTTTCCATCGACCAGAACCGGACGCCGTAGGCGAACACGAGGGGAATGCCGGCACCGAGGATGAGGGAGATGGCGCCGACCTTGCCGAGTGAGCCGAGTATCGCAGTAAAGGTATCCACGGTGACTCCCTGTCAGACCTTGGCCGGGCGGGCGGAATCGGATTTGGAATCCGAATTGGATTCGGAGGCAACGTCCAGCTCGGACGGAGGCGTCAAGCCGCCTTCCCAGTCCTCGTTGACGTTGCTGGTGTCGATGGGGTTCTTGCGCGAGCGCAGGTACATGTAGCCGGCGAGTGCGATGAGAATTGCGAAGACAACGAGCACTCCGGGCAGGCCACCGATCATGTGGGCGATCCACCAGCACAACGCGCCGACGAGACCCGAAAGCGGCAGTGTCAGCAGCCACGCGGTGGCCATGCGGCCCATGACGGTCCAGCGAACTTCCGCGCCCGGCTTGCCGAGTCCGGTGCCGAGGATGGAGCCGGTGGCGGTCTGCGTTGTCGACAATGGAAGGCCGAACTGCGCGGAGGTCAAAATGATTGCCGCAGAGGATGTCTCGGCCGCGAAGCCTTGCGGCGACTCGATCTCGACGAGACCCTTTCCGAGGGTCCGGATGATACGCCAGCCACCGAGGTAGGTGCCGAGAGCGATCGCAACAGCGCACGATGCCATCACCCACAGCGGCATCGAATCCTTGGAGCTGAGCGTGCCGTGAGCGACTAGGGCGAGGAAGATGACGCCCATCGTCTTCTGCGCGTCGTTGGTGCCATGCGCGAGGGAGACGAGGGATGCGGAGCCGATCTGTCCCCAGCGGAAGCCCTCTTCCTTCGGCTTCTCCTTGACCTTGCGGGTGATCCGGTAGACGAGCCAAGTGCCGATGCCGGCGACAAGCGCGGCCACGATCGGCGCGAGTACAGCCGGAACGATGACCTTGCCGATGACGCCGGCGTCTTTACCGGCTGTCCAGATGACGCCGCTCGTGCCCAGCGCCGCCATGGTGGCTCCGATGAGACCGCCGAACAGTGCGTGTGACGAGCTGGATGGAATGCCGAACAACCACGTCAACAGATTCCAGAGGATTCCGCCGACCAGCCCGGCGAAGACGATGAGCAGCAGATCCTGGCCGCCGACACCTTTGAGGTTGACGATGCCCTTGGCGACGGTCGCGGCGACCTCGACCGAGAGGAAAGCGCCGACGAGGTTCAGGATTGCCGAGAGGCCCACCGCCACCTTCGGCTTCAGGGCGCCAGTCGCGATAGAGGTAGCCATCGCGTTGGCTGTGTCGTGGAAGCCATTCGTGAAATCGAAGGCGAGTGCCGTAACGATCACGATGACGAGTACGAGTAATTCTGCGCTCACGGAATCAGTGTGCGGATTTCCTTCGGCTAAATCCAGTTACCGCGTCGTTGTTCACCTTCCGTCCATGTTTATGAGTCGAATGCCCCCTGTGTGGTGGGACCTACGTCACTCTGGACTGGAGCGAGTGTCGCGGCGCATGGGGTGATCGTCCGGAACCTGGACGACAACAATCCGGACACCATCGGGATCGGTGATCCACAGTTCGTCGAGGCCCCACGGCTCACGCGTGGCAGTCCGGTCGATCGGAACGCCCTTCGCGGCAAGCTCACTCTGCGCTTTCGCGATGTCGCGCACCTGCAGCCAGATCGCGCCGTCGAAGGTCGTCGGTGTCGCGCTTCCCCCGTGGCCTGCCACTTCGATCAGGCCCTGGCCAGCGAAAAAGATCGTGCCGCCGGGATATTCACGGGCGATTGCGAGCCCGATCACGTCCCGGTAGAACGACAAAGTGCGGTCGTAGTCTCGCGGCCGCAAGAGCACCCGGCTACTCAGAACGTGCATCGGTCAGTCCCCATCGTCGCGGCATCCACAATTCAGTACTACCGCAGGCAGACGTCGGTGACGAGCAAAACCGGCCACGCCACGATTTCTCCGAGGAACGAGAAGAGCTTGTCGGCACCACTCATATAGCTCAGATGCTCGGTATGGGTGAATGCCCACACCACGCCGACGAGCCCATAGGGAATTCCAACCAACAAAGCCAGCACGATCAGATCGAGAATGCTGACTTTGAAATTAAGAACTTTGTCGATCCTGTCGAGCATTGCTGTCTCCCGGTTCGACGGTCAGAAATACCAGGGGAACCGCGGCACGCTCAGCGGCCGTCGACGGTCATCGTTGGCATTATGCTCTGAACTGCACAAACACGTTGGCTGCCGCTAGTTGCGGATGGACTTCGGTGGTCGTCCTGCCACGCATTTACGACGCACGAATGCATCATCGACCCGCCTCCGGATGACCCTGGTCCTCGCCAAACGCAGCCTGCCAATCCTGTCCACCATGAACGACGCCGAGGACGTTCACCACCAAAACCTTAAGCGACTCGTCCACCTCGTAGGCAACGAGGGTCTTCTTCTTGAAGGTGCTCGTGCGCCTATCTGGTCGGACGTCGTCCCTCGCTCGACCCCGCGAGCGGGAACACCTCGAAGCCGTCGATGTGATCGAGAATCGCCGACACGAAGCGCCGAGCGATGTCAGCGGACGCCACCTCGGTGATCTAGTCGTCGGTATCGTTGAGCTGCTGCTCTGCTTAGGGGGTGAAGTTGATCCGCCCCGTCATGAACGCGCGGTCCACTTCCCCTCAAGGCGGGCTCGCACATCCACGGCAGGAATCGCGCGCGATGGGTCAGCCTTCAGTGCGTCGTACGCGGCGGCTGCATCGGCGTGATGCGCGGCTGCACGGTCGGAGCCAAAGCGGGAAACGAAAATCATCCCAGTGGCCAGTTCGGCCAGCGACCCACTGGGACGGCGGCAGACCCGGGCGCCTCGTCGTGGCGGAGTGACGGACGAACCCGACCGCGGCGTGTGAGCAACCTCGAGAGATCCGAGCCGTTCACAGATGTGCGGCGCGCTGGGTCCGCCAGGTACGCGGCGACATTCCGGTCCACCGGCGGAACGCGTGAGAGAAGGAGCTTTGCTCTACGTACCCGAGTAGGCCGGCCACGTCGGAGATTGGGAGCGAAGGGTCATCCAGCAGGATTGTGGCCTGCTCGCGTCGGATGTCGTCGACAAGCTGCTCGAACACCAGGCCCTCGGCTCGAAGTCGACGCTGAATAGTGCGGACGCTGACGAACTCGTGAGGCGCGATCACGGCGAGCGTACAGCCACCCGTTGGGAGAAGTTCGCGTATCAGGGCTCGCATCTGGTGCTCCAGGCCGAGCTTGGACGACGCGATGATCTTGTCGAGGTACCCGGTGAGCAGCGCCTTGAGCTCAGGGTTGTTGCTACCCATGCGGCGCGCCATATCCGTGGTTCTGTAGTCGATGCCGTAGGTCGGCTCGGCGAACGTGACCGAGCAACCGAAAGCGTTGGTGTAGTGCACATCCGGAAGCAGCGGGTCGTGGGTGAAGCGGACGCCGTGGAACCGAGACCCCGGTCCGGCCAGCAACTGAAGGACCTTGACCGAGACAGCGACGACCCATTCCTGGAACTGCCGGGACGTCGACTCGCCCAGCGTTTCGACCGAGTACGACGTCCGCAGGAAGTCGTCGGTCTCGTTAATCGTGATGCCCAGCGCCGGGTTGAGCAGGTTCAGATAGCGGATGCCCGAGTAGTAAGCGTCTCGCACGGTCGCCGACTGCTGGACCGCGACGGTCACCGGGCCTATCGGTTCGGTCCCTTGGGCTAGACCGAGCCGGAGGCCGAAGTCGGGGCTATCGAAGTCCTCCGCGCAGGCCTCGAGCAGCCGTACGAAGAGGTGCGCGGGAACGAGCTCCTGGCCTTGGTCTGTGCGCTTGAGCGGGAGGTGGAAGCGCGCCTCGTAGGTCGCTGGGTCGCCACCGGACTCCGTGATGCAGTCCGCAAGCCCGAGCAGTACCCAGCCTCGCATGCAGTAGCCATCAGGACCCTTCGGCATCGTGTCATCAAATCACAAATAGGTGGCATTCGGGAGCAACATCTGAGATGCCTGGCCTACCTATGCTCGATGGACTACCTGGAGGAATCAATCATCGCGACTATCGACTTCTTCGACCGCGGGTGGCGGTCAACCCGTCCGGCGGCCTCGAGTCCAAGGGCCATCCGATCGGCGCGACCGGGCTCGGCCAGCTGCACGAGCTGGTCACTCAGCTGCGCGGAGAGGCCGGCATCCGCCAGGTCGTCGGTGCGGCACGCGATTCAAGAGAACGGCGGAGGGTTCGTCGGCATCGAGGAAGCCGCCTTCGCCGTCCACGTCCTGACCAGGAACTGAGGAGAACGTCATGCCCCTGCTCACCCCGCCCGAGCTTCCCGTCGAGGTCGAATCCTGGAAGCTGCTGCCGCGAAACCAGAAGATCCGCGCCCTCGCGCTCGACTGGGTCGAGAACGGCGTCGGTGCGCCCGCGCCGATCTACGTCCTCTACGTGCTCAAGTTGATCGCCTTCTGCGTCGGCGGCTTGCTGCTGCTGGCGGCGACGCCCGGCATCGGTGCCGTTACCGATGTCGCCGACTGGTGGCACGAGCCGATCGTCTACCAGAAGCTGGTCATCCTCATCTGGCTCTTCGAGATGTTGGGGCTGGGCGGCTCGTTCGGACCGCTCACTTTCAAATTCCTGCCGCCGCTGGTCGCGCCATTGCACTGGTTCCGGCCGGGCACGATCCGCCAACCGCCGTGGCCCCGGGTCGTCCCGCTCACCGGTGGTGACCGACGCGGCGCCGTCGACGTGCTGCTCGCCGCCCTCAGAGCCGGGCTGATGGTCTGGTTGCTGCTGTCCTCCGGCACGGGACCGGTCCCGCCCGGAGCATCGGTGGGGCTACTCGACAAGCAGGTCGTGCTGGCGCTGGTGGTGACGATGCTGACGATCGGCCTGCGCGACAAGGTCCTCTACATCGCTTGTCGAGCTGACCTGTACCTGGTCCCGGCAATAATCTTCCTGTTCCCCTACGACCAGATGATGATCGGTCTCAAGCTCGCCATTCTGGCGATTTGGATGGGCGCCGGCATCTCCAAGCTCACGCACGTCTTCCCATACGTGGTCGCCACGATGACCAGCAACGCTCCGCTGCGGCCCAGGTGGTTCAAACGCGCGATGTTCCGCGACCCGGTGAGCGACCTGCGGCCGAGCCGGTTTGCGTTCTTGTTCGCGCACAGCGGCACCGTCGTGGAGATCTGCCTGCCGCTGGTGATGCTCTTCTCGCACGGCGGCACTGTGTCGGTCGTGGCGGTGTCGATCATAGTGATCTTCCACCTACACATCATCTCGAACGTGCCGATCGCGGTTCCGAACGAATGGAACGTCTTCATGATCGCCGCCGCGATCTTCCTCTTCGGTACTCATGCCGACGTCTCGGTCAGCGACCTAAGCAACCCGCTGCTGATTGCACTTCTCGTATTTGGGGTCCTCGGGCCAGTGCTAGTGGGCAATGTCCGCCCCGACCTGATCTCGTTCGTGATCGCGATGCGCTATTACGCCGGCACGTGGCCGGCGAGCCTGTGGTGCTTCCGCGGCGAAGCCTGGCGACGCCTCAACGACGACATCACCAAAGCATCCGGGCTGGCCGACGAACAGCTGGAGAAGATCTACGGCCATGACTACTCGCTGGTTGCCCGATACCGGATGAACACCTTCCGCTCGTTCTACCCAGCAGGAATGGCACTCGAAGGGCTACTACGGCGAGCCGTGGACGACGTCGAGGACTACGCCGTCTTCGACGGCGAAATCATCGCCTCGGCACTCCACGGATGGAACATGGGCGATGGGCACATGCACAACGAGCAGCTGCTCAAGGCAGTTCAGAAGCGCTGCAACTTCGCACCCGGCGAGCTGGTCCTGGTGCACATCGAATCGCAGCCGCTGATCCGCAACCGGATGTCCTACCGCATCGTCGACGCGGTACTAGGTCGGCTCGAAGCGGGCACGGTCGCGCTCGCGCCGATGCTCGAACGCCAAGCCTGGGACGACACCCCGGTCCCGGTCGCACTGTCCGGTCCGAGCAGCGCACCGGGTGCAGTGCTCGAGTCGTGGCCGGCCACCCCGGACCAGGCACCGCGGCCATGACCGAAGCCGTCGTCGTAGGCGCCGGCCCGAACGGGCTCGCCGGAGCGATCACCCTGGCGCGCCAGGGCATCAGCGTTACCGTGCTCGAAGCCGCAGACACTCCGGGAGGGGGTGCTCGCAGTAGCGAGCTGACCGTCCCTGGGTTGGTGCACGACCACTGCTCGGCGGTGCACCCGCTCGGCGTCGGCTCCCCGTTCCTTCAGACGATCGACGGGCTCGAATGGGCGTGGCCAGAGATCGACCTTGCCCACCCGTTAGACGACGGCTCGGCCGGGCTCATGCACCGCTCGCTCGAGAAGACCTGTCAGGGACTAGGTCCGGACGGTCCCGCCTGGCTCCGACTGTTCAAGCCTCTAGCTGAGGGCTTCGACGACCTAGCAAGCGATCTGCTGCAGCCTCTGCTGCACCGACCCGGCCATCCGGTCGCGCTGGCCGGCTACGGCGCCCGGGCGCTGCTTCCGGCGACGTGGTTGGCTCGGCGCTGGCACACCCCCGAGGCCCGGGCGCTGTTCGGCGGGGTCGCCGCGCACCTCTTCCACCCGCTCACCCGGCCAACCTCGGCGGGACTCGGGCTGATGATGGTCGCATCCGGTCACCGATACGGCTGGCCTGTCGCGCGAGGCGGGTCGCAGTCGATCACCGAGGCGCTGGTCGTCACTCTCGAGAAGCTCGGCGGCAGGGTCGTCACGGGGGTCCGGATAGACACCCTCGGCGAGCTCGGCCACCCGGACGTCGTCCTGCTGGACACTGCACCGGGTGCCGCGGCCGACATCCTCGGGGACGCGCAGCCGCGCCGAGTCGCACGGGCCTACCGCCGCTACCGGCACGGCCCGGCAGCATTCAAAGTCGACTTCGCAATCGACGGTCACGTTCCCTGGCGCAACGTGGCCTGTCGCCGCGCAGGCACGCTCCACCTCGGCGGGCAGTTGACCGAGATAGCCCAGACCGAGGCCGAGATCCACCGGGGTCGGATGCCTGAGCGGCCCTTCGTGCTGGTCGGCCAGCAGTACCTCGCCGACCCGACCCGCTCGTCAGGCAACATCAACCCGCTCTGGACCTACGCGCACGTCCCACACGGCTACGACGGCGACGCGACCGACGCCGTTGTCCAGCAGATCGAGAGGTTCGCCCCCGGATTCCGCGACCAGATCGTGACCACCTCCTGCCGCACGACCGCAGGCTTCGCGACATACAACGCTAACTACGTCGGCGGCGACGTCATCACGGGCGCCAACAACCCGGGACAACTGCTGTTCCGGCCCCGAGTCGCGGTCGACCCCTACAAGACCGGAGTGCCCGGGGTGTACCTGAGCTCAGCAGCGACGCCGCCGGGCGCCGGCGTGCACGGGATGTGCGGGTTCAACGCAGCCCAGTCCGCTTTGCGCTACCTACGAGGGACTGAGCAGGTAGCGAATACATCTCGCCGAAGGAGCAACAAACGATGAAGCAGTTGAAGTAGGGGACGGCCCTGATCGTAGTGGGTGCGCTCCTCCTGACCGCGCCGTCGGCCACGGCGAAGAGCGACGGACACATCAAGTTAGCGGCTGCGCAGGACTATCCAGCCGCGAACGTCACCTACAACGGAACGGCCAGTCCCGGCGTCATCACCCATCTTTGCCGGAACGGCAAACGCGACAAGTACGCCGACCTGGTCCTCTCGAAGGTCGTCGGCGGCCCTGTAGTGCTCTGCGGCACGGGCGGCGAGCGGTTCGCGGACCGGCGATTCCTAAACAACCGCGACACCGACGCCTACGCCACCGCCACCTACGTCGCCGACTTCGACGCCTACGGTGTGCCCGTGACTGGTTATGAGAAGGACGGCGCAGCGACGCGAAGGGGCTCGTCATGCCAGGTCGGGATTCCTAGATGCAAGATCGCCCGGGCGCACCAGAACTCGCGCGACCTTGCTAAGGCTAGGTGACGGACGCGGGAGGTCCGCAACATTTCAATTCCGATTCCTGCCACGTATTCCACCCAAAAATGCCTCTGAACTGCGTAAACGCAGTCGATCAGAAATACCAGGGGTAGGGCGACCAGTCTGGCTTGCGCTTTTCCAGGAACGAGTCGCGGCCTTCGACGGCCTCGTCGGTCATGTACGCCATTCGGGTCGCTTCGCCGGCGAACAATTGCTGGCCTACCAGGCCATCGTCGAGCAGGTTGAACGCGTATTTGAGCATCCGTTGCGCCTGTGGCGATTTGCCGTTGATATCGGCGGCCCACTCGATTGCCACGTCTTCGAGATCGGCATGGTCGACCACTTTGTTGACTGCGCCCATGTGGTGCATTTCCTCGGCGGTGTAGGTCCGGCCGAGAAAGAATATTTCCCGAGCGAACTTCTGGCCCACCATCTTTGCCAGGTAAGCGCTGCCGTAGCCGCCGTCGAAGCTGCCCACATCCGCGTCGGTCTGCTTGAAGCGTGCGTGCTCACGGCTCGCGAGCGTCAAGTCGCAGACGACGTGCAGCGAGTGTCCGCCCCCGGCGGCCCACCCGTTCACCAGCGCGATGACGACCTTCGGCATGAAACGGATCAGGCGCTGAACTTCGAGGATGTGCAAACGCCCAGCCCGTGCTTTGTCGACGGTGTCCGCAGTATCACCGGTCGCGTACTGGTACCCGCTGCGACCGCGGATACGTTGATCGCCACCGGAGCAGAATGCCCATCCGTCGTCCTTCGGGCTCGGCCCGTTGCCGGTGAGCAGAACTGCACCGACGTCGGACGTCATCCGTGCGTGGTCGAGCGTCCTGTACAGCTCGTCGACGGTGTGCGGCCGGAAGGCATTGCGGACCTCCGGGCGGTTGAACGCGATACGCACGGTTCCCTGATCGATATGCCGGTGATAGGTGATGTCCGTCAGGTTCTCGAACCCCGGTACCGGTCGCCACAGTTTCGGATTGAAAGTCACCCGAGTCACCCTAGAGCGCGGCTGTGGCATACATCGCCGGACCTGCATCTGACGCCGTAAAGTCGGCGAGTTACGGTGCAGGTTATGAGCGAACAGTTGCCGAACGCTGAGGTCCTCAACGAGGAAGACCTCAGAAGCGACTTCCCGAAGATCCGGCCGACGACTCCGGGCCCGTCCTTCGGGCCGTTTGTCGCAGCGATGCGTCAGCTACAGGATCTTGCCGTCTCGATCGCTGCGCCGGACGATGTGTTGGCGCAGGCGCACGCTCAAGCCGAAGTGCTCGTGCAACTACTTTCCCCGTACCAAGCGGCGGAGGGTACGTCGACGGCTGGCAGAGCAGTCGAACTGCCAGGTCGCGGCAGCCTCCTGATGCTGCCCTGGATGATCGACAAATTCGACACCGAAGGTGTGCGCAGTCGTGGCGAGTTCCGCCGCTATCACGTGGGCGGCAATAGTGCCGTGCACGGTGGCGTGTTGCCGCTGCTGTTTGATGACCTGTTCGGCATGGCCGTGTACGCCGCTATGCGACCGATCAGCCGAACTGCCTACCTGCACATCAACTACCGCAAGGTCACTCCGATCGACACACCGCTGATCGTCGAGGGCCAGGTCGACCGGGTCGAGGGACGCAAGACCTTCGTGAGCGCCAGGCTGACCAACGAAGCTGGCGAGCTGCTTGCCGACTGCGAAGCATTGATGGTCGCGTTGCTGCAGGGTCAGCCCTGACTCTGCTCGCCAAGCGGTCACGCTCGCAAATTCGTCGGGGGTCGCGCCAGCCAGCATTGCCGGCTCACGGCGGACCGTTGAGTGGGCTGCTGAACGGCCTGCGAAGCCGCACCTCGCACAAGATATTGGTACCTCGCAAACCCTGCAGCCGACTGCG
>JBBSKP010000145.1:0-12991 GCA_038256175.1 Mycobacteriales bacterium | reverse complement strand
GCCGGTGGGGCGATCCTGTGGACCAACAGTTACGGCGAGCAAACCATCACCCTGCCCGGCGGTGGACTCATCGCCGTACCAGCCGATCCCACCCTGCTACCCAAAATCGGGCACGGCCCCGAACAATGGCAACCACCCGACGCCGACGACGCCGAAGACCCCGACGAACCACCACCATTCTGATGGCGGTCAGCTGGTGACTTGACGAGCAAACGCCCCGAGCTCGGAAAGTGACTGGCGCCCTTCGGGAACCAGATCAGCGGCGAGGTGAAAGACATGAATCTGGCCGGTCCACAGCTTCGACTGCGCTGAGACTCCCGCTTCGGTGAGCCTCTTCAGCAGCGCCTGAGCGTCGACCCCGAGGATCTCAGTTTCCGCCGTATCAGCCCGAGCAGTTGTTCGGACTCGTCCTCACTCAGCGCGGCAAGGGCAGCGAGGCCCTCGCCCAGTTCTCGCCGCAAGGCAGCACCGAAATGAGCACTCAAAAGGCCTCCTGCCGTGGCAACGTCGCCAGTAGACGTGACTGCACCTTAGATAACTGACACGCCAACCACCGAAATACGAACCGCTGAACAGCGCCAGATCAACTCAGCCGTTCAACTCATGCACCGGAACAAGAGGCAAGGTCATGAACGACGCGAGCCCGGCATTGCGCTGGACGTCGTAGGCGCCACCGAACAGATTCGGGTAGTCCTTGGGGTTCAGAATGCGCGTCGGGGCGTCGCCGGAGCCGACAGCGATTTGCAGTCTGTGTCCAGGCTCGAAGACATGAAACGACGGGCGGACCTTGACGTTGTACTCGGTGACCTCCCCCGGGACCACCGGCAACATGGATTCACGAGTGCCGGGGTGATACGGCCCGACGAGGCTGCCATCCGCCGTCCGCCAGCTACGCGACTGGTCGAGTGCGCGATGGCTACCGGCCAACTGCCCATCGGTCAGCGCGACCGCCGTTCCGTCCGGAGCAATGTCCTGCACTGTCACAGTGAATGCCGACGCCGGCTTGTTCGATATCGCATATAACGTCGCGCCGATCGGCCCTGCCAGCGCGGTCGGCTCGGTGAACGGCGCGCTTGTGTATTCGGGGTTGTCTATCACTGGTGGTATGTCGCCTCGCGGCACGAAACTCATGCACGGATCATCGACGCCGAAGACGCGTGCGCCAGCCGAAACAGCTACTCGCCGGCTGCCCACCCCTCCGAAGATGGGGCTCGGTGGCGAATCGCGGTGGCGAGGTAGTCGCCGAGCACGCGCTCCAGGTTTTGATCAAGCGATCGGGCGAGAGCGGCGTGCACCGATCTGACCCCCAGCGCGCGCAGTTGGTTCAGCATCTCCGCCGTCGGCGCAACATCGTCGCCCTCGGGAAGCCAACCCTCGCCGTGCTCGTCGACGATCTGCCTCTTCGCTTCGTCGATCATCGCCTTGGCGATTTCGTCGATCAGTCCGCGCGTTCGCTCCTGGAGGTTGACCAAGCGGCGCAGTGAGAATCCGTATTGACTCAACACGGCAAACATCTCCAGCAGCTCCGGCTCGGTAAACACCAGCGTGTCACCGTCGCGGCGTACGAGTCCAGCCTCGATCATGCGCTCTATGAGGTCGGCATCCTTGTCACCGAGAAACCCGCGAACGAGCTCGGAAGGAACCGCAATCGCCTCTTCCTTCGCGAAATTCTCCGTCACCGCGTGCTGCAGGCCGAGGACCTCCGCGAGGTCCTTACCGCTCTCCCACCCGGTGAGGAACTCGCCGATATGCGACATCGTGAAACCACGCGCGAGCAGGTTGTCGATGACTTTCAGACGCTCGAGGTGCCCGTCGTCGTAGATACCGACGCGTCCACGCTTGGTCGGCGGCGGCAGTAACCCGCGTTCCTGGTACGCCCGCGCGTTGCGAGTGGTCGTACCAGCCGCGCGCGCCAGATCGTCGATCCGGTACTCAGCCATCCGGCGAGTATAAGTGCGGCCACACCGCGTGTGAGCAGATACTCGCCGCAGGCAGCGACTGAGCACCCACATGCGACGCACGCTCGGGTTATGGTGAGTTCGGCCGATAGGAGTCCGATATGAGCGACAACCAGGGATCGAAGCTGGATCCGGACGTGCGCATGGGCGCAACGCTCGAAGTCGAGGTTGTGCGAGCATTCCTCCGCTCGCTGCAGGCGCTCGACGCGGACGCTGCGGCCGGCCTACTCGCAGAAGAGTTCGTCCTGTCGCACTCCGGCCTCCCGTCGTTGCGCGGCCGCACGGCCTTCCATCACGCATTCGCCCTGCTCTCGAGCATTCTCACCGAGTTCGATCTAATTTCTCTCGATATCGCGGGCAACGGGAATGTCGTATTGACCGCCCGGCACGAGTTCCTCAAGATAGGCCCACTCGAAATGCTCATCTGGGCCTGCGGAGCCTTCGAGGTGCGCAGTGGCGAGATCGTCCGGATGCACGACTATTTCGACTGGGCGAATGTTCTCGCCGCGGGCGTTCGCGGACTCGTCGGCGTCGTGATTCCGCCATTGCGGATCAGCCGCGCATTCCGCTGATCAGGCCTAAATGTATATCCGGCATTGCCAGCGTCCACGCAGGTAGCTACTCCATTCCGGGCTGACGTACTACCCGACCTGAAATGACCCGACCGCCGATGTGGTAATTATGGTCTTCAATTCTTGCCGCATCGAAGGAGCGCCGAGCATGACCACCCACAGTCGTTCCGGGTCAGCGCGACGCCCCCTCAGGCGCACAACTTCGGATCGTCCAGACTGATACATCGAATTATCGGTATCTAATACTGGCTGAACTGTGGACTTTATAACAGACCGGATGTCAAGTCGCCCGATCAGTTACGTCCGGTCACAGCCTCTTGCTCGAGCAATCCTGTGACCGGTGCGCGCAAGGCCGCGATCGTCTGCGCGTACAGCGAATGCTTGATTTCACCCAGCGTGCGCCCACGAGTCCCGGCCAGCTGTTGGGCAGTGTCGACCGCCCGGGAAAGGACTTCCCCATCCGGGGCGACAGCGTCGACGAGTCCGCGAGCGAGCGCCTCGGGACCGCCATAACGCCGACCGGTCGTCAGCGCCTCGTGTACCGCCTTCGGTGGAAGCCTCGCAGACAGCAGCGCAAGACTTCCTGGCGCATAACTGGCTCCGATCGTGATTCCCGGAAGGCAGAAGAATCCGCGATCGGCTCGCATCACCTGGTGGTCATGGGCAGTCGCGAGCATCGCGCCGCCGCCGAAGGTATGACCTGGCATCGCGGCGATCGTTGCCATCGGGAACGTCAGTACGCGCGCGAACAACTGCTGCACCCGGGTGACGTAGGCATCAAGCTGATCGATATTCGCAGCCACCCATTTGGTGTCGAGCCCCGTGGAGTAAAACTTTCCATCGGCCGTAGTCACCAACGCGGCCGGACCCGGCGTCGCCTCGACTTCATCGAGGAGTTCCTCGATCCGGTCGAGCCAGGCCGGGTGAAATGCGTTCTCCTCGTCACGGACTCCCTCGCTGCCGAGGTGCAGGATGAATACGTCCGATAGGCGTTCCAAGTAAGGCACGCGCGTCAGGCTACCCGGCATCCGGCGAGAAAATATCTGAAAAGACACCTTCCCAGTTACGGGTTGCGGCGCTAGGGTGCCGCTATGCCAGCTTCACGTTCCGCAAGGACCGCAGCGAAGATACTCACGTCAAGTATGGGCATCGTGGACCGCGCGACGTCGCGCTTCCTCGCGACTTCCCCGAGCCGCGCGAAGATTCCTTTTACGACACCAATGGCGACGTCGCTGATCGTCGGCCGGGAGAGATTCTCGGCTACCGGGCGATCGAAGTGCGCGGTTCGGCGTTCCCGCCGAACGCCGATGCGTGACAGGTTCGCTTGCGAACGAACGACACGTCCGGTACCCCCCGCGACCGCAACGGTGTTGGTGCCCCGCCGACGTGATCGAAGTGGCGTCCGAAAGCTGGTGTCGTACCAGTGCGCGATCGACAGCCTTACACCACGTGTAGACCCGTCGTACACATTGCGACGTGCAATCAGCGCGAGCTGCCGTTCATCCGCCTCGCGTTGTGGCGCGGCTGGGCCGTCGCGACCACGGACTACGCGGGTCCGCGCCGCGCATACGCCGCCGGTACTGTGGCGGGCCGCCACGTTCTCGACGGTATCCGCGCAGCGTTGGCCCTGAAACCGGCCGGACGCGATACTCAGACGCCGGTCGGACTGTGGGGCTATTCCGGCGGCGGTCAAGCGTCGGCATGGGCTGCCGAGCTGCAACCGACGTACGCGCCCGAACTGAATATCGCGATGGTCGCGGCGGGCGGTGTTCCACCCGACATCCATGCCGTGGCGGCGCGATCGGACGGAACATTCTTCAGCGGCCTCGCTTTCGGTGGTGCAATCGGAATCAGCCGGGAGCACCCGGAATTCGACTTGCCCGGCCTCCTCACCGCCGAGGGCATCGCCGAACTCGACCGCGCGCAGGACATGGCGGTCAACGACCTGCTCGCGGCCTTCCCATTCCGACGGTTACGGGAGCTCTCGCGTATGCCCGATCCTTTGACCGACCCGTCGGTGCAAGAACTGCTCGGGCACAACGACCTCGGGAACGCCATACCGACAGCACCGCTGTACTTCTACCACTCGATCTACGGTCAGATCATTCCGATCGCGGACGTCGACGCCCTCGTGGCGCGCTACCGCAGCGCCGGTGTAGATATTCGGTACCGCCGCAGCAGGATTGGCGAACACTGCCTGCTCGTCGTGACGGGAGCGTTCGGAGCACTAGGTGCGTTGCAGACCGGCTTCGCACGAGCCGAACAGGTCGATCGATCCACCGACAACCCGGTGTCGACCGTGACTGTCTAGTCGCTGAGTTCGGCCGCCGCAGCGCGACGGCGAAGCCGACGAGCGGCCGCAACGAGGTTACGCAGCGAGGGATCCAACTGCCAGTAGTGGCGAGTCTTCAAGCCGCCGTCCGGGTTTGCCCACAGCCGGTCGATGTCGACCGATTCGGCAGCCTCCGAAAGCAATTCGTCGAGTTCGTCGATATCCGGGATTCGGGCCGAACGACTCTCGTACACACCAGGTCCGACGCCATGGGTCAGCCCGGCCCCTTCTGACACGTCGCCCTTCAGAGCCTCGAGTACCCATTTGATGGACCGCGTGGCAACGATGGCGGTGACGTCGGCGTCGAGGTGCTCGATCGCGTCGACAACGATCTGCAAACCGGAATAGCCGATGTGCGTGTGGATTTGGGTGTCAGCTTGCACGCCTGAGGTGGCGAGCTTGAATGCGCCGACGGCCCAGCGAAGGTATTCCGCACGTCCCTTCTCCCGCAGCGGAAGCAGTTCCCTGATCGCGGGTTCGTCGACCTGGATGATCGCAATACCAGCGCGTTCCAGATCTACGACTTCGTCACGAATCGCGAACGCAACTTGATCGGCGGTTTCGTAGAGCGGCTGATCCTGACGCACGAACGATCGCGCCAGCATCGTCACCGGACCGGTGACAATGCCCTTGACCGGCTTGTCGGTCAAAGACTGTGCGTACGTTGCCCATTCGACTGTCATCGGCTTCGGGCGAGACACGTCGCCGTACAGAATCGGTGGCCGAACACAGCGCGAGCCGTATACCTGCACCCAACCGTTGTGAGTGAAGGCAAAGCCCTCCATCAACTCGGCGAAGTACTGGATCATGTCGTTGCGCTCGTGCTCACCGTGGACGAACACGTCCAGACCGATGTCCTCCTGCAACCGGATCGTGGCTTCGATCTCGGCCTTGATCCGTGCGACGTACTCGTCGAACCCGAGGCGCCCCTGCCCCAGTTCGTACCGAGCCTGCCGCACCGCATCGGTTTGCGGAAAGGAGCCCAATGTCGTTGCAGGTACAAGCGGGAGGTTCAGCCCTTCCTGCTGAGCCTTCTTGCGCACCGGGTACGGTTCACGTTCGCGCATCTCCGGCGTCGCGGCATACACGCGTTGCCGGACAGCATGTTTCTGCTTGAAGTGGACCTCGGTCGGGCGCTTGCGCCACTTGTCCGACGGCCCCTCGGTGAGCGCCTTTGCGAGCGAGACGACTTCGGTGGTCTTCTGCTTGGCAAAAGCGAGCCGATCGGCGACATTGCCGTCGATCTCGTACTCGACGAGCAGGTCGTACGGCACATGCAGCAGCGTGCAGCCGGTGGACACGACGAGGTCGGGGCACACCTTCGCCAACTCGTTCAGGTACGTCAGCGTGACGTAACGATCTGCGCGCCATACGTTCTTGCCGTTGATCACGCCCGCGTAGAGACGCTTGCGCTTGATACCGGGAACCTTCGCAAGATCCTCCGGACGCATCCGGTGCGCAGCGAGGTCGAGGCCGATCGCCTCTACCTTCGTCGCCGCAAGGATCGTCAGCGCTTCGCCGAAATCGCCGTACTGTCCTGTGACGAGCATCCGCGGACGGAGCGCGGACGTCGAAAGTCGTTGGTAGGCACGCTCGAACGCCGCGAGCTCTTCAGGTGTGCGATCGCCCGTGAAAGACGGTTCATCGAGCTGGACGCATGTGGCGCCGCGCTTGGCGAGGATCTCGAACAGCGCTTCGTATTGCGGGAGCAGCTTGTCCAGGAGGCTCAGCGTCGTGAAGTCAGCGGGAGTCTCGCCGGGTGTCGCGCCTGCCTTCGCGAGCAGCAACAGGGACACCGGCCCGATCACGACGGGGCGCAGTTCGATCCCCCGTTCAAGCGCTCGATCGAACTCGTCGAGCAGAGCCTCCGGATGCAGGGAGAATTCGGTGTTCTCGTCCAGCTCGGGCTGGCGGTAGTGATAGTTCGTGCCGAAGAACTTCACGAGTTCCAGCGGCGGAAAATCAGGCAAGCCGCGGCACATCGTGAAATAGAAGTCGAGCGGATCGAGAGCTTCTTCCAACGGCCTGAACCGTTTGGGTACCGCGCCGAAGAGAAGCGCGTTGTCGAGCACGTGGTCGTAGTACGAGAAGGTGTTGCCGGGAACCTGGGTGATGCCCGTCGCGGCGAGCTCGCTGAACGCTTGCTCCTGCAGATCGCGACCTACCGCGAGCAATTCTTCCTTGGTCGAGCTGCCATGCCAGTAAGTCTCCAGAGCACGCTTGAGCTCTCGGTGCGGTCCGATCCTCGGATACCCGAGAACGCTCGAGCCGTATCCGTCCGCACCTTTGCTGGCCATAGGGAGTGTCGACCTTTCTCCAAGTGTGCGCGAAACGCAGACGAGTGCATTCCGGGGCGAGCGAAGCGACGGGAGTTTGTCTCCCCGTGACCCTATCGACCGATCATGCACTCATCTGCGTGGAGCGCCTATTTCGCGACGCGACCGTTCTTTTCTGTGTACTTGTAGAACCCCGCGCCGGACTTCTTGCCGGTGAGCCCGGCTTCGACCATACGCATGAGCAGCGGAGGCGCCGAGTACAGCGGCTCCTTGAACTCTTCGTACATCGAATCGGCGATCGACTTGACCGTGTCGAGCCCGACCAGGTCGGTCAGCGCGAGCGGACCCATCGGGTGAGCGAGGCCGAGAACGGTGGCCTTGTCGATGTCTTCCTTGGTGGCGAAGCCCGACTCGACCATACGAATGGCCGAGAGCAGGTACGGCACAAGGAGAGCATTGACGACGAACCCGGAACGATCGGCCGAGCGAATGACCTGCTTACCGAGGACCTCGCTGGCGAACTTCTCGGCACGCTCGGAAACCTCGGTGCTGGTCTTCAGGGTGGTAACCAACTCCACCAGAGGAAGCACCGGCACCGGGTTGAAGAAGTGCATACCGATCACGCGTTCCGGCGCGCTCGTCGAAACGCCCAGCTTCATGATCGGAATCGAGGATGTATTCGACGCCAACACAGCGTTGGGGTCGGTCACAACCTGATCCAGTTCGGCGAAAATCGCAGTCTTGATCTTCTCGTCCTCGAGCACCGCCTCGACAACGAGCTGGCGGTCGGCGAAATCGCCGAGGTCGGAGGTGAAGCGAAGCCGCCAGGCAGCCTGCTCCCGCTCGCGCTCGGTGATCTTCCCGCTACTGACGCCCCGGTCGAGGGAACGCAGGATTCGGGACCGTCCGGCAGCAGCCAACTCACGTGTCTGCTCGAACACCAGCACGTCGATATGCGCGCGAGCGCACACCTCGGCGATTCCGGCGCCCATTTGCCCGGCACCGATCACGCCTACGCGTTGAATCTTCTCGCTGGTCATTACGCACACCTTCGGTTCGGCGACAACAGGTTTCGAAAGTACATGGGTAACTCGTCGAGTACACCCAAAACTCCAGGACTCCAGCACCGGCGGCCCGCAACGCGAATTGCGGGCCGCCTACTAGTGCGCCGAAATCTCGGAGAGGCGGTTCAGCCTTAGTGGAACTGACCCTCTTCGGTGGAGCCCTTCAGCGCCGCCGTGGAGGTGTTCGGGTCGACCGTGGTGGCGATCGTGTCGAAGTACCCGGCGCCAACCTCACGCTGGTGCTTGACAGCGGTGAAGCCACGCTCCGAAGCTGCCTTGAACTCGCGCTCTTGCAGGTCGACGAAGGCGGTCATGCCCTCACGGGCGTAGCCGTAAGCCAGGTCGAACATGCCGTAGTTGAGCGAGTGGAAGCCAGCCAGGGTGATGAACTGGAACTTGAAGCCCATCGCGCCGAGCTCACGCTGGAACTTCGCGATGGTCGCGTCGTCCAGGTGCGCCTTCCAGTTGAACGAAGGCGAGCAGTTGTAGGCCAGCAGCTGGTCCGGGAATTCGCTGCGGACGGACTCGGAGAAGCGCTTGGCAACCTCGAGGTCCGGCACGCCGGTCTCCATCCAGATGAGGTCGGCGAAGGGGGCGTAGGCCTTGGCACGCGCGATGCAGGGCTCGATGCCGTTCTTCACGCCGTAGAAGCCTTCGGCCGTACGGGTGCCGTCGAGGAACGGCTTGTCACGGTCGTCGACATCGGACGTGATGAGGGTTGCAGCCTCGGCGTCGGTGCGAGCGATGATGACCGACGGCACGTCGGCGACGTCGGACGCCAGACGCGCGGAGGTCAGCGTGCGGATGTGCTGCTGGGTGGGGATCAGCACCTTGCCACCGAGGTGGCCACACTTCTTCTCCGAGGCGAGCTGGTCTTCCCAGTGCACACCTGCGGCACCGGCGGCGATCATGGCCTTCTGCAGCTCGTAGGCGTTCAGCGCGCCACCGAAGCCGGCTTCGGCGTCGGCGACGATCGGGGCCAGCCAGTTGGAAACCGACGTGTCACCCTCGACCGAGGCGATCTCGTCGGCGCGCAGCAGCGCGTTGTTGATACGACGAACAACGGTCGGAACCGAGTTGGCCGGGTAGAGGCTCTGGTCCGGGTAGGTGTGACCCGACAGGTTCGCGTCACCGGCGACCTGCCAGCCGGAGAGGTAGATGGCTTTGAGGCCGGCG
Organism: Mycobacteriales bacterium; assembly: GCA_038256175.1. Lineage (GTDB taxonomy): Bacteria > Actinomycetota > Actinomycetes > Mycobacteriales > Mycobacteriaceae > Antrihabitans. The sequence goes on along the minus strand of JBBSKP010000145.1, from coordinate 3,613 downwards.
CGCACCTGCTGCACGGCCATGTTGCCGGTGAGGGCGCCCAGCGAGTTGATGTAGTCCTCGTTGTTCACCAAGTCCCAGAGGAGCTCGGAGCCACGACGCGCGAGGGTCGATTCTTCGACGACGCTTCCCTGCAGTTTGCGGACCTGCTCGGCGGTGTAGGTGCGGGTAAGGCCCTTCCAGCGCGGGTTGGTGTCCCAATCCTGCTGGATCTCGGCGGCGGTCTTCGGGGTGCCGGTGGTCGACATCTCAGCTCCGTTTTCTGTGTTGATCAGCTTCGCCGGGGATCGGCGAATCTTCGCAGTCTTGCGAGGCATAACGTGCGTACTGTTAAAGAGTGACACACCCAAAAAGTGCCGTCTACCTGTTGCTAATGTAAATCTTCGCTATCTTTCCAAGGCCGTTTGCTAAGTTTGCTAAGTCCTTGGTGCAGGGTTGCGGTGCCGCAGCCTACCGGCGAGTAGTAAAAATAGGCGCTGGCCTCGGTTTTTGATGGGCGCTAACAAGACGCTCGTACTGGTTGGGATGCCGCCAGATTCCAGCGATCGAATATCGAGACAGGGTCGATATGTGGCTAGGTTCACATCTCGCGCCTTCAAGTACCGATACCACGGCTTCGTCTAGGCTCTCCTCAACTAAGACTGTTTTCGGGGGACCTATGAATTCCGTCGACCCAAGGCTGCTCGACGCCGCGCGCCAGTCGGTCAATTTCGGTGCGCTCGCAGGCATCGAGCCGTTGCTCACTATCTACGGCGCCGGCGCGGAAGCTGGTGTGTACACCGACCCGAACGGCGCGCTGATCAAATGCCGACAGTTCGGCGAGGTTCTCGCGGAACAGCTGATCAGGCGTAGCGGAACACGCTTCGACGGTTCCAAACAGTTCGAGCGAATTCAAGCACTCGAGCGGGCGGGCGTGCTGACCGCCGGAGCTGCCGAGGCCCTGCATGCTGTGCGAAAGATCGGCAACGAAGCGACGCACAGCCATCTGTTCAATGTTCGTGCAGCCTTGCAAGCGGTCGAACAGTGCTGGCAGCTCGGCGATCTACTCCGCCTTGCCGTGTCCGCCGATCGCCGCCCGCAGGCGTTCGTCGCACCTCGTCCGCTTACCGCGCCGGCTCTGCGAGAGTCCGGCGACCAGGCTGCACTCGACGCCATCAACGACAAACTGGCGGAATCCAAGACCCGGCTGACGGAAACGTTGACCGTGCTCGACGACCTAAAGTCGGCCCAATTCGCAGAGGCGGACGCGCGCCAGGCCGCCGAGACGGCACTCGCGGCCGCAACGCTGCGCGAACAGTCGGTCGCCGACAAGCTGGCAGCACTCGAACTGCAGCTTGCCGCCCTACAGAACTCGGGCGCGCTTGCATCGGCGGAGTCATCGAAGGTGTCGGTTGCCGCGGGCAGTTCCTTCTCGAAGGCTTTCCGGCGACGACCACCGCTCAACGAAGTCCAGGCACGCCGGGTCATCGATCGACAGCTCGCCGCAGCGGGGTGGATGGTGCAAGACCTCGTCGACGTCAACCCAACTGCAGCGGTCGGAGTCGCCGTGCGCGAGTTCCGGCTCGCGACAGGATTCGCCGACTACATCCTGTATGTCGACGGCAAGATCGTCGGCGTCATCGAAGCGAAGCGTGAAGGCACTCCGCTACTCGAAGTCGAATGGCAAACCAGCAAATACGCTGCGGGATTGCGCAAGGAACATCAGATGGCCGCGTGGCGACGCGACGAACCCCTTCCGTTCCTATACGAGTCGACCGGCGCGGAGACGCGCTTCACCAACCGCCTCGACCCGAGTCCTCGCTCGCGGGAAGTGTTCACCTTCGCCAAGCCAGAAACACTGTCGGCGTGGATGAAGCAAGCTGACGAACGGCCGGACGAGCCGACATTTCGATCGCGCCTCCAGCAGTTGCCGCCATTAGACACAACGGGATTACGGCCGAACCAGATTCGCGCCGTCGAGGGCATCGAGGAATCGTTAGCCCACAACCGCCCTCGAGGGCTGGTGCAGATGGCAACTGGGGCGGGCAAGACCTTCACCGCGGTCACGACGTCCTATCGCTTGCTCAAGCATGCCGGCGCCTCGAAGATCCTGTTTCTGGTCGACCGCAACACCCTCGGCGAACAGGCCGAAGCCGAGTTCGACAATTACGTGCCGTCCGACGATGGCCGACGGCTCGGCGATATCTACAACGTGCAACGCCTGGCCGGACATGTCGTCCTCGGATCGACAAACGTCGCAATAGCTACCATCCAGCGGGTTTTCCTACTGCTCCAAGGCAAAGATTTACCCGAGGCCGATGACGATACGGACGAAATGTTCGAGCCTCAGGAACCCGTCGATGCCGTGTACAACCCGGCGCTACCGCCGGAGACGTTCGACCTGATCATCGTCGACGAATGCCACCGGTCGATATACGGCCGCTGGCGCGCCGTGTTGGACTACTTCGACGCGCCGATCATCGGATTGACCGCTACGCCGACCAAGCAGACTCTGGGCTTCTTCGACCAGAATCTGGTCAGTGAGTACACATACGAAGACTCGGTGATCGACGGTGTCAATGTTCCATTCGACGTATTTCGGATTCGCACTGAGATCACCGGCCGGGGTGCCACCATCGAGGCGAATACCGTTGTTCCCATGCGTGACAGGAAGACTCGGGCGCAACGCTATGAAGAACTAGACGAGGACTACGACTAGACCGCCAACGCGATTGGCCGTGACGTCATTGCCGAGGACCAGATCCGGTTGGTACTCACCACTTTCCGAGATCGGCTTTTCACCGAGATCTTCCCGGGTCGCTCGGCTGTTCCAAAGACGTTGATCTTCGCCAAGACCGACGCACATGCAGACGTGATCGTTGAGCAGGTTCGCGAAGTGTTTAATGAAGGAAGCGACTTCGCCACGAAAATCACATACGGCGCAAAGGATCCCAAGCAACGTTTGAAGGAATTTCGAACCAGCCCTTCACTTAGGGTCGCGGTGACCGTGGACATGATTGCGACTGGCACCGATGTGCGCGCAATCGAATGTGTCTTCTTTATGCGGTCTGTTCGGTCCGCGGTGTACTTCGAGCAAATGAAAGGTCGAGGCTCGCGGATCATCGGTGCCGACGACTATGCGGCTCTGACTCCCGACGCGCACAAAGGCTTCACCAAGGACCGGTTCGTCATCGTCGATGCTGTCGGCGTCACAGAGTCGCCGCTGGTCGACGCGACGCCAATGGAACGCGAGCCGTCCATTTCATTGGAGAAGCTGCTGCAGAAGGCCGGCACGCTGACCATCACTCCCGACGAAGCATCAACTCTTGCCGTGCGACTGGCCAAACTCGCGTCGCAGCTCGAACCCGACGAGATCACGGAACTGGCCGAAGCAGCCGGCGGGGTGGATCTCCGCGCGATCGCCAAACGGATCGCCGCCGCGAGCGACACCGATGCACTGCTCGCTGCCGAAGAACGCGGCGGTAAGGCGGAGATCGCAGAACAGATTCACAGCGGCGTAGCCCCACTCTCGAGTAACCCGGCTCTACGCCAACGGATCCTCGACATCCGGCGGCAGAAAGACCTGATCTTCGACCAAGTGAACGCGGACACTTTGCTCGGCACCGAGCGCGTGGCG
>JBBSKP010000144.1:0-12995 GCA_038256175.1 Mycobacteriales bacterium | reverse complement strand
TTGCCTGCGCCCGTACCGCCGACCACTAGAAATGCCAGCCGTGCCACGACGATCCGATGGAGCAGCACGCTCGCGTCCTCGGGGATGGCGCCACTGCGCGTCAACGCCTCGAGTCCCTGTGTGGCCGGTCGAAGCACCCGCAAAGACAGGCACGTACCGCCCTGAGCGATCGGCGCCAGCACCGCATGCAGCCGCACACCGAATGTATTGTTGCCGACGCCGGGTAACCGACCATCGACCCAGGGCTGTGCGTCGTCGAGCCGTCTGCCGGCCGACAGCGCCAATCGCTGGGCAAGTCTGCGCACCGCCGCATCGTCGGCAAATGTCACCGTTGTACGAAGCAATCCGTGTCCGCGGTCAACCCAGACCTCGGCGGGTCCCGTGACCAGAATGTCCGACACATCGGGGTCCGCTAGGAGCGGATCCAGCGGCCCGACACCAGTCAATTCGGTCTGCAACAGCCGAAGGGCCCGAAGCAAGTCGGTGTCACCGAGTACTCCGCCGGCTTCGGCACGAATGGCTGCGGCGACGGTTGCCGGAGTCGGCTCCCCGGGGAGCTGCGACAACCGGTCCCGCACCCGATCGAGCAGATCACCGGTGACAAGCGCGCTCACGCTGCCCACCCTCGCGCACCCGGCCGCTGCGCGAGTGCGTCCAGCACCGATTCCGATGCCATCCTGAGCGGACTCCGGCGGCGTATTCGAAGACCGCCGCGTTCGAGCAGATCGGCGAGCCGTGGTTCGGGCCGAATCGCTGCCAGCAGCGGCAACCCCAGTGCGGCAGCGATATCCGAGCCTCGGAGTCCACCGGGCGCCGGACCACGAACCACGATTCCCTGGTTCAAGTTTCGCTCCGAGACGTACGCTGCGACTGCCTCCGATGCTGCGCTCGCCCGCAGTTCGGCAGGCACCATCAGAACGACCAGATCGGCCAACTCGAGTGCGACGTCCACCGCCGGTGACGCCCGCCGCGGCAGATCGCAGACGACAAGATCGCCTGCACTCCGACCGGCGTCGATAACTGCTTCGAACGCCGTTGCACTCGGATCACCGCTGCCCTTCCCACGGCCACATGCAAGCACCGTCAGGTTGTCGCCGACAGACGGCAGCGCGCCATACAACGCTGCCGCGGACAACCGTCCGCCTTCGACCACGAGAGCCGGCCAGCGTAGCCCCGGCTCGGCCTCCATGCCAAGCAAAAGGTCGATCCCGCCGCCGCGGCCATCACCGTCGACCAGGAGGCACCTGGGCCTGAATTCCGAAGCGGCAGCTGACAATGCGAGTGCGGCGGCAAATGTGGAGGCCCCTGCGCCGCCGCGTCCGCCGATTATTGCGACCATCGCACCCAGACCCGATCCAGCCTCCGGCCGGGCGCCGAGCAGTTCGATGAGCAGCGCTTCCTGATCGGGCAAAGCGATCACGTGTTCGGCACCCGCGGCGGCAGCGACTTGCCAGTCTGCGAGGCACGCCTCGCCGTCGCATACCAGAACGACGCCCGACCTGCGCGGGAGGTGATCACGAACAGAAGCATGCGCAGCTGCGGCGTCGAGCACGATGAGCGGTGCACGGGTCCACGCGTGCCTGCCAACCGGCCGGTTCTGTTCGTCCAGTACGCAATCCGCTGCCGCGCCGATACGGCGGACGTCTTCGCAGAGTGCAGCATTGTCGACCAATACGAGAGCGTTCATACCGCTCAGCCTGCGGCAGTTTCACCGTCTCGGTAAGGGGTCATGCGCCAATTGTGGATAACTTCGGCCCTGTGGATAAATACCGGTACGTCCGTACCACAATTGCTGAATCTGAGCGCTACCAGGCATCGTTCGTGCCTGAAACAGAGGACGGCCCTCGCCAGGGGGGGGAGGAGGCGAGGGCCGTCGGGTTCAGCCCCGGGGGGTCGGGCTGAACACGCCTGGAACACGTCCAGGTAGGCGCAATACTACACCCGACCTCGACTCGGATTGCAAATTCTAAGCCTCGCGAGTCCAATGTTCAGACGAACGGCACGAAACGCCACCGCACCCGTTTGTCGCTCCGTGCCTATTGTAGTAACCGTGACGGAACAGAGCTCAGTAGACGCAGCTAACCCGCGCATTGCAGCATTCTTCGATCTGGACAAGACGGTTATTGCGAAGTCGAGCACGTTGGCATTCAGCAAGCCTTTCTTCGATCAAGGTTTGCTCAATCGTCGAGCAGTCCTCAAGAGCAGCTATGCGCAGTTCTTGTTCCTGCTTTCAGGCGCGGACCACGACCAGGTCGAACGAATGCGCCGCCACCTCGCCAACATGGCGACCGGCTGGGATGTCGCGCAGGTCAAGGCGATCGTGGCCGAGACTCTGCACGACATTGTCGACCCGCTCATCTTCGCCGAAGCAGCCGATCTCATCGCCGACCACCGGATTCGCGGGCATGACATCGTCGTAGTTTCGGCGTCCGGTGAGGAAGTCGTCGGCCCGATCGCGGAGGCATTGGGAGCGACGCACACCGCTGCGACGCGCCTTGCGGTAAAAGACGGCAAGTACACGGGCGAGATCGAGTTCTATTGCTACGGGGAAGGCAAAGTTGAATCGATCAACCTGCTTGCCGAGCAAGAGAACTACGACCTAGCGCAGAGCTTTGCATATTCGGACTCGATTACCGACCTTCCGATGCTGCAGGCAGTCGGCCATCCGACCGCAGTCAATCCCGACCGCAACCTTCGCAAGGAGGCCGCCGGAAGAGGTTGGCCCATACTGACTTTCTCGAATCCAGTATCACTGCGAGCACGGCTGCAGGCACCGTCGTCGACCACCGTCGCCGCTACGGCGGCCGTCGGACTCAGCGCATTGGCCGCCGGCGCAGTCACATACGGCTTGTTGCGCCGCAAGCGATGACCAAAGTTTCAATAAGAACTAACCCTTGATGTGAGGGTAGTCACAGAGTACAAAGGACGTAAGGAAGAACGGAAGGCCAAGGTCGGGCCGGAAGAGAAGGAACGATCTCCCAACCGCAATTCCCAGCACGGGCACCAGGCACCCACGCGGAGCGCGCCGCGACAAGGGCAGAAGTGTTGTGGGCCTGCGTGATTCGGGTCGTTGATGGCGAGGACCTCGCACCGGTTGCGGGGATGGACCGTCAATATCCGGACCTACGCCGAGGCCAGTCGCACAACCCACTATGCACGCTTGGTAACCAGGTAGTCCGTGCTAACGGGCGGCGAAGTCGATTTATCGGCAGCGCCGCCCGTTTCGCATTGTCTGGGCCCGGCCGACTACCCCGCCGCAGCGTCAGCGATCGACGTCGCTTCCCGGGCTCCCGCCTCAAATGCGTCGCAGCACAAGATCACCCAGGCGCTGACAGCTTCCGGAGCGCCTGTAGCGAATTGATCCAGCGCATCGCGGTACTCCTGATTACGGCGCATCCAGGTAACTTCGGGGACGCCGAGATTGTGTGGATCCAGACCGGTCGCCACTGAAACCAAGCGGGATGCCGCGCGGGCAACGACGCCATCCCCCGTTCCGAACGGCTTCAGCGACAACAACTCTCCATGCACGATGGCAGCGAGGACCGGCGCCGGCGCTTTGCTACCCACCGCGAGATCGGCGAGCATCGACAGCCGCTCGCCTACTCCGTCACCGGTGCGCGGTCGCCCGAGCGACTCGTCATCGCTCACCAAATCCGCTGCGGCAAGCAAATGCAGGCGCGCGAGGGCTTGCAAAGGCGCCCGTTGCCACACACCCACCAACGGCGCGAGCGCATCCCCGTCGAGGGCCTGCCCTACTCGTAGCGAACCGGTCAGTATGGGATCGCCGACCAGACCTTCGCCGGGCAATTCCGTCGAGCCGCCGTCGATCGACGCCGACGCGCGCGCTGCCCGTACCGCAGCTTCTGCCGCTGTCGTCGGCCATCCGCGACGGTTCGTCTTGTGCCGGTGCACCTCCGCCAGCGCCGTCCGGGCGCGAGCGGCCGCATCGGCGACACCCGGCAGATCGACAACAGGTTGAAGCGGATCTGGCACCGTCACACGCCTTTCGGTTGCGAGCCCTGCATGAAGCCGAACATATAGCCCGCAACCCTACGCATCTGAATTTCCTCGGCGCCTTCGGTGATCCGATAACGGCGATGGTGCCGATAGATATGTTCGAAAGGCTTGTGCCGCGAATAGCCGAGTCCGCCGTGAATTTGCATCGCTCGGTCAGCCGCCTCGCAACACAGCCGATTAGACCAGTAATTGCACATCGACACCTTGTCGGACTGGCTGAACGGTCCGTTCCGGTCCATCATCCAGGCCGTCCTATGGATAAGCGCGCGGAGCATCTCGCATTGCGTCTGCAACTCCACCAGCGGAAACTGGATGGCCTGGTTGGCGGCGAGCGGCTTGCCGAAAGGCTTGCGCACCTTCGCATATTCGATCGACTGGTCGATGCAGTACTGGGCGGCACCGAGACTCGACGCTGCCTGCCGGATTCTGTTCTCGTTGAAGAAATGCTGGACGACACCGAGCCCACGACCTTCGCGCCCGAACACCGCATCGGCCGGCACCCGCACATCGGTGAGCGACACCCGCGCATGATCGGTCGGCATGTTGAACGTCCAGAGGTACTCCTCGATCTTCACGCCGGGCGCGTCCATGGGGACAAGCAACGCCGTGATCCCGATGCCATCACCGGGACCGCCGGCCGTACGCGCGAAGATCAGGTCGGCAGCCGCAGCGTGCACGCCGGTGTTCCACGTCTTCTCACCGTTGATGACCCAGTCGTCACCATCCCGCACGGCCGTCGTCTCCATATGAGTGGCATCCGAACCGTGCTCGGGCTCGGTGATGCCGAACGCGAAGAAGCGGTTGCCCGCCGCCAGATCGTCGACCCATTCGGCCTTCTGGGCGTCGGATCCGTACTCCAACATCAACAGGAGGCCGACGTTGTTTCCGACGATCGCGTGCTCGTTCTGCAGGTCACAATGCAGGCCGAGACCACGTCTGGCCAGATGTTCCCGGATCACTGCCATGTCGAGATTTGTGCCGTCGCGACCACCGAACTCGGCTGGGAACGGATAGCGGAAGTGGCCAGCCTCGTCGGCTCTGCGGCGCGCCTCGGCAAGCAATGCTTCCCATTCGACCGTCGGAATTCCCCCGCGATCCCAATCTGTACGCGCATCTTCGCGGCGATGGTCGAAGAACCGTGCGTTGTCGTCGGATTGTTCGAGCGGAACGACCTCGCGCTCGATGAACTCGTCCAGCTCCGCCAGGTAGGCGACCAAATGTTCGGGTAGGTCGAAGTCCACTACGCGCTCCTTATTCGAGGCCGGACAAGCATCAGCAGGTCCCATTCGATCTCGGGCACCCGGCGACCGCTGGCGGCCATGACGATGCTCGGGACACTTCCATCCAGGTGCGCGGCCGTCTGCATCGCAAGCCCGACGCCCCACCACAACGTGCCGAGCACTTTCCACCACTCGAAGCGGTCGGCATCGAATGTGCCGCCCGCGCCCTCGTAGCCCGCGATGAATCGGTCACGGCTCGCGAATCCGCCGATCTCGCGCTCGTCCGCGCGGAACCGCCACATACGTAGCGCTGGCCACGCTGCGTCGCGCATCGGGTCACCCCAACGCACTGCGCCCTCCCAGTCGAGGACTGCCCGCAACCCATCCGACCCGACGATCAGGTTCCCGTTCCGCATATCGGTATGAACGATCGCGGGACGTAGCGGCGGTTCCGGAAGCCGACGTTCGAGCCAGCGCAGCGCCAACGCGAACACTGGACGCGTCGAAAGTAGCTGCGCGACACCGGCATCAACGTCTCGCAGCGCAGCTTCCGCTGGATTGGCGCCTTCGATTCCGGGGAGCTCATGCGGCGCCGACACCGGGTCGATCGCATGCAACCGTGCCATTGCAGCCCCAAGCTGCTCTGCGACCCGGTCACCTATGCCCGCCGATTCGACCAGCCGCAACACCCGCCGCGGCACGGTCTCGCCATCGACTCGTTCGGACAGCAGAAACGAACCGCCGACATACGCCGGATCGGTACATACCGCGTGCACGCGGGGTACTGGGACTCCGTGGTCCGCAGCGACCTGGCGAACACCTGCTTCGGCGGTGATCGGAGCGAGTTCGATGGCGCCCGGCACGATTGTTGCGACGAGCGGCAACACACTGTCGCCGTCATGCGCATCGAGCACGATGTTCTGCCGTCTGGCACCTGCGGATACGGGGGCAACGTTCGTCAGCGTGATCGGACGGCCGGCAGACTCCGTGAGGAACCGCGCGATACCGTCGGCGACGTCGAGGCTCACGTGCCCTCCCACGAATCGTGGCCGGGTTTGGCAATCGCGACGTCGTCGTGCGCGATTGCAACCAACGCCTCCCATGCGCCGCGCTCGAATTCCTCGTCACCGCCGGCATGCAACCGCTGCGCAAGCGAGGCGGCGTCGTCATCTGTGCCGACGAGTGCGCGCACCAACTCACTCTCGCGGTCGAGTGCGGCGGGACCCAGCCGCACCTCACGCTCGAGAATGCGAGCGATGTTGGCACCCACGCGCGCCTGGTGCTGCAGACCGGGCGGCAACGCCGGCAGCAACACGTCATCGAGCAACTCGGCCAGGGCGGTCAGCAACTCTGCCGACGTAGGGCGGTACTGCATCGTCGTGACGTTACTGCGGCGCTTCGCCGAACCGGACGGTGCCGTCGGCATCGACCTGCAAACCGGGGTTGTACGCGATTTCCCAGCGGTAACCGTCGGGATCGGAGAAGTAGCCGCTGTATCCACCCCACACACGCCGTTGCCCACGCATGACACGCGGGCTCCCCGCCGCGGCGGCCCGTTCGAGCACGGCATCGACCTCCGCTTCGTCCGAGGTCAAGTGGCCCAGCGTGATCGGCGGCGCGCTGTCGCCACCTCGTGCGTCGAAGATCGGACCGGCCTCGGCGATCATTTCCGTCGAGTTCCACAGCGACAGCAACAGGCCGTGCCCAACTTGTATGAAAATCACGTCATCAGGAACGAAAAGGAGCGGACTCCAGCCGAGTCCGTCCACATAGAAGGAATGCGTCACGGAAAGGTCGGCGACGCCAAGCGTGACAAGGCTCAGTGACTGTTCCATACCTCAACCCAACCACCACCGTCCGACATGAACCACCCGAAGCGGAGCGAAGGGACCGCTGACCACCGTGAGCGGAGCCAGGGGACCACTCGCTCCTGCTCGCGAGTCAGCGCGCCCCCGTCAGCAGTTCGCGACCGGGAATCGCCTCGAGCAGCTTGCGCGTGTAATCCTCGCGCGGATTGTCGAATACCTCGGTAGTCGCCGCAGCCTCGACTACCTTGCCGTTGCTCATCACGACAACCTCGTCGGCGACCTGCCGCACGACCGCGAGATCGTGCGTGATGAACAGATACGAAAGACCGAATTCCGCCTGTAGATCGTTGAGCAGACTGAGAATCTGGGCCTGCACCAATACGTCGAGTGCCGATACCGCCTCGTCGCACACGACCAAGTCCGGCTGCAACGCGAGCGCACGCGCAATCGCGACGCGCTGCCGTTGACCGCCCGACAGCTCGTTCGGATATCGGCGCATGACGCTGGCCGGCAGCGATACCTTGTCGAGCAGTTCCCGGACGGTCGCCTCGCGCTCCTTCCTGTTTCCGATCCTGTGGGTGCGCAGGGGTTCTTCGATCGTGCGGAAGATCGAATACATCGGGTCGAGCGAGCCGTAGGGGTTCTGAAAAATCGGCTGCACACGCCGTCGAAAGGCGAAGGTCTCCTTTCGATTCAGCTTTGCGACATCCGCACCCTCGAACATGACGGTGCCGGAGGTCGGTTCGAGCAAACCTAGAACCATTTGCGCCACAGTAGATTTGCCGGATCCAGATTCGCCGACGATCGCCGTTGTCGTGCCACGCGGCACGCTGAAGGACACGTTGTCCACGGCAGTGAAGTCGCTCGAACGCCACGGCGTACCGCCACGGATCGTGAAATTCTTGGTCAGCCCATCCGCTACCACGATGCGGTTGTCCGCCTCGGTGAAGGTCTCGTCAGGCGACGCGATCTGCGCGGCGACGGCAATCGCCTGCTCGCGGATCTCCGCGCGCGCGGATACCGACGAAAGCCGCTGCGACGCAAGCGAAGGTGCCGAGTTGACGAGCTTCTTCGTGTAGAGGTGCTGTGGATCTCGCAAGATCTGCAACGCTGGACCGGATTCGACCACGCGACCGCGGTACATCACCACCAGGTGCTCGGCCCGCTCCGCGGCAAGGCCGAGGTCGTGGGTGATCAGCAGGACCGCAGTGCCGAGCGTGTTGGTCAAACCCTCCAGATGGTCGAGGATTTGGCGCTGGACCGTGACGTCGAGCGCGGAGGTCGGTTCGTCGGCGATGAGCAACTTCGGCCGGCAGGACAGGCCGATGGCAATCAGCGCACGCTGCCGCATGCCGCCCGAGAACTCGTGGGGGTACTGATTCACTCTGCGTTCGGCGTCGGGCATTCCGGCCTCGGCCAGCAACTCGATCGCACGCTGCTTCGCGGCCTTTCCTCGTGCAATGCCGTTCGCGGCAAGCGTTTCGGTGATCTGGTAGCCCACTTTCCAGACCGGGTTCAGGTTCGACATCGGATCCTGCGGAACGAGTCCAATGCCTTTCCCTCGCACCGCGACGACGTCCTTCTTTGATACGGCACTCAGATCCATGCCGTCGAAGTTGATGGTGCCGGAGGTGACTTTCCCGGTGCCTGGCAGTAGGTCGATGATCGCGTGCGCGGTTGTCGACTTCCCTGACCCTGATTCTCCGACGATGGCGACCGTTTGCCCGGGGTAGACAGTCAGGTTGACGTCTTGCACGGCCGGAATCTGCCTGCCCTGCGCGGTAAACGAGACATTGAGACCCTGAATATCGAGTAGCGGTCGGGGTTCGGTCATCGCTTCCGCGCCTTCGGGTCGAGAGCGTCGCGAACCGCGTCGCCGAGCATGATGAAGCTGAGGACGGTGATCGCCAACGCCGTTGCGGGATAGAACAAGATCGGTGAGCCCGAACGCAATTCGCGCTGACCGCGCGCGATGTCGCCACCCCATGACACTTCGGTGGGCGGCAGCCCGACACCGAGGTAGGACAACGTCGCTTCGGTGACGATGAAGACGCCAAGCCAGATCGTCGTCACCACGATCAGCGGACCGATCGAATTTGGCAGTACATGCCGAACCAACGTGCGGAAACGGGATACGCCAAGCGCTTCCGATGCCAGCACATATTCACTGTTCTTCGACTCGATCACCGCACCCCGGGCAATCCGCGCCGCTTGGGGCCAGGTGAACGCCGCGAGAATCACTATCACCGTCCAGACGGTGCGCGAGTCGAGCAGCTGCATCAGCACGATTGCCGCCAGCATCAGCGGAATCGCAAACACGATCTCGGTGATGCGCGAGACGATCGAATCGAGCAGTCCACCGTAGAAGCCGGCCAGTGCGCCGACCGTCCCGCCGATCAGAACGAACAGCGCCGTCGCCCCCACGCCGGCGAACACCGATGCGCGCGCACCGAATACGGCTCGCGAGTAGATGTCACAGCCCTGCTTGTCGAAACCGAACGGGTGCCCGGACCCCGCGTGCTGCATGCTGAAATCGCCGTTGCAGTAACGCGGATCCTGGCTACTGAGCAGTCCCGGAAATGCGACGACGATGATGACGAACAGGATCAGCAGCGCCGCAACGATAAACAGCGGATTGCGACGCAAATTCTGCCATGCGTCGTTCCAGATGCTGGTCGGCTGTCCCGACTCGTCCAACTTGTCGGTAGCGAGGATCTTGACCTCGTCGGGTGGCGCGACGAAACGTTCCTGCCTGCCCCGACGCGGGGCTGGCGTCGAGTCTGGCTCAGACATATCGAATCCTCGGATCGAGTGCGGCGTAGAGCAGGTCGACAAGCAGGTTCGCGAGCAGGAAGATCACCACGAGCACGGTTACGAACGACACCACCGTCGGCGGCTCCCCTCGCGTGACTGCTTGATACAACGCGCCGCCGACGCCGTTGATATTGAAGATGCCTTCCGTGACGATCGCGCCGCCCATCAGCGCACCGAGATCTGCGCCGACGAACGTCACGACGGGAATCAGTGAATTACGCAGGATATGAACGGTCACAACACGTCTGCGACTCAGCCCCTTCGCGGTCGCGGTCCGCACGTAGTCGGCGTCCTTGTTCTCCGCCACCGAATTCCGAGTCAGCCGCAAGACATACGCAAAGGACAACGAACCCAACACTATCGCCGGGACCAGCAGCCTGCCGAAGCTGGCGTCACCGCCGACGGTGACCGGAGCAATTCCCCACTTGACGCCGAGGAAGAACTGCGCCAGAAATCCGACGACGAAGATCGGTACGGCGATGATGATCAGGCTGACGACCAGCAATGTCGAATCGAACAGCTTCCCCTTGCGAAGTCCCGCAAAGACTCCGAAGAAGATGCCGAACACCGACTCGATCGCGACTGCCATGATCGCCAGCTTCAGTGTGACCGGAAACGCTCGGGCGAGTTCCTCGCTCACCGGTCGACCGGAAAACGACGTTCCGAAGTCCAGCGTGAGAATGCCCTTCAGATACAACAGATACTGCACGAGGAAGGGCTTGTCGAGGTTGTACCGAGCCCGAAGCTGATCCGCGACAGCAGGAGTCAACGGTTTGCTTCCGGCCAGGGCTTGAATCGGGTCGCCCGGCACGAGAAAGACCATCCCGTAGATCAGCAATGTGGCGCCGAGAAACACTGGGATCATCTGGAGCAGACGCCGAACTATGTACCAAGCCATGTCGGCGTCTACTTCGTCAGAGTCTCGAAGTCCGCCAAGCCATTCCAGGCCAGCTCGGCATGTGTGACGTTCGTGGAACGGCCGGCAGAGGCGATGTAGTCGAAGATCGGGATGGCAGGCAGATCACGGAGTAGCACCTCTTGCGCTTGCGCGGTCAGCCCGTAGGACTCTTCGGGTGTCTTCGCTGCGAGAGCCGCATTGAGCTTGGCGTCGAACTCGGGGCTCTTGTAGTCGACATCGTTGGTGGGCGAGTTGCTCAGGAAGTTGGGCGTGAGGAATTGCAGCATCGACGGGTAGTCACCTTGCCAACCGTAGCGAAACGCCTTTCCGATTGTGCGGCCAGTGATCTCGTCGCGAACCTGCTTGAAGGTCGGATACGCCGCACCGACCGCTTCGATTCCTAGCGTGTTCTTGATGCTGTTCGTCACCGCTTCGATCCACGCCTGGTGACCACCGTCGGAGTTGTATGCGATCTGGAACTGACCTGACCATGGCGAGATCGCATCCGCTTGCGCCCACAGCTTCTTTGCGCCTTCGGGATCGTATGTCAGCACCTCGGACCCGAGCAGGTTGCCGTTGTAGCCTGGCAGGCTGCTCGACGTGAAATCCTTTGCCGACAAACGGGTTCCGTGAAAAATGTTCTGGGAGATCTGTTCCCGGTTGATGGCCTTCGATATCGCTTGCTTGCGCAGATTGCCTTCCTCGCCTGCGAAGTGTGCGAGGTTGGCCGGGATCCCGATCCATTGATCCTGGGCCGTTGGCGCTTCGATTGCCCTGTCGCCGAGGTCCTGCTTGAAGGTAGCGAGCGCACTGTCCGGGATCGTGTCCAAGAAGTCGAGGTTGTCGGCCTGCAGATCCGCGTAGGCCGTGTCGAAGGATTGGTAGAAGACAAACGAGAGGCCCTCGTTCTTCGCCGGCCGGCCACCCTTGTAGTCCGGGTTCGGCACCACGTCGAGCTTCACGTTGTGTTCCCACGCGTTGCCTTCGGCGAACTTGTAGGGCCCGTTGCCAATCGGGTTGTTGCCGAACGCTTTCATGTCCTTGTACGCGGCCTCCGGTAGCGGATAGAACGGCGCATACCCGAGACCAAGTTCGAAGTCGATCGAAGGCTGGGTCAACGCGACAGTGAAGGTCGTATCGTCGATGACCTTCAAACCGGACATCGTTTGCGCTTTCGGCGGGGCGACAGAGACGTCGTCGTAGCCCTGAATAAGAGTGAATACGTAGCTCTGCAGCTGCGCATTGGTGGCCAACGCGCCGTAGTTCCAGGCGTCGACGAACGACTTCGCGGTGACCGGCGTTCCGTCGGTGAACGTCCAGTCCGGTTTGATCTTGATAGTGTAGTTCTGCGAATCGGTTGTTTCGATCGATTCGGCCATCTCGTCGTGCGGATCACCCTTCGCGTCGTAGTACTTGAGACCGGCGAACAGGCGATCGACTACGCGGCCGCCGCCGTTCTCATTCGTGTTGGTGGGAACCAGGGGATTCTGCGGCTCCGAGCCGTTCACAGTGACGTACTTGCTCTTCGATCCTGAATCCGACGAGCAGCCGGCCAGGCCGATTCCGGCGGTCAGCACCAATGCAGCGGCGAAGGCGGTGGTCCTGGTGATTCTCAACATTTGCTCCCGACCCGATAGATGGCGCTGTGGCGGACGGCCATGTCACGCGCACCCAGCAAATCTGGTCAGCCGTCCGGAAATGCCCGTGACATTAGCTACCCGAATGAGCATTGTCATCAGATTGAACTTCGTTGGCTGAACTCGCAGTCATCTCGAAACAAGCCGGAAACACGAGAAATATGTCGGCTGATCTGTCGATCAACCGGAAATTTGCTAGCCGGCTCGCAGCTGCGTACAACCCCAGTGCGTCGTCGGTCACATCGACTACCCTCGCTCGGGGGGCAATTCCACCCTGCGCCAACGTGCATGCAACGCGCGTCGGCTATTTGTAGAACACGAGCTATTCGCGATTGGTCGAAACGAAGGGAAGGACCCGATGACCGGCACTACCGCCACCACCGGCGACGCCACACAGAGCGTGTATCCGCCGAGCGCTGAGTTCACAGAAGCCGCGAACGCCGGACCCGAACTTCAAGCTGCCGCCGACGCCGACCGCGACGCCTTCTGGACCACCCAAGCCAACCGCCTGCACTGGCACACCCCCTTCACCGAAGTCCTCGACTGGACCCAAGCCCCCATCGCCAAATGGTTCGCCGACGGCAAACTCAACGTCGCCTAC
>JBBSKP010000143.1:0-13106 GCA_038256175.1 Mycobacteriales bacterium | reverse complement strand
GGTACCAGATGACCGACCAACGCTTCCGCATCCAAAAGCTCCCGATCGACCCGCTCCACACCCTGCATGAAACCTATTCTCCCAGTTCAAGCCCACATTCTAGGGAGGCGCGCTGATTATTCAGCGGCCTCCTAGAGGTCCTTGCTCGCGGACGCCGTTGCGGAATAGTGGCTGCGCAGTTCGCGAATGACCGGTGCCGGCAAAACGCTCGATGCGGAGGAGACGTAGTCGCCTTGCCGCCTCAACTCGGCAATGAGTTGCGACGAGACGACGCCAAGCTCCTTGGCAACTTCGTGGACCCGCACGGTAATGCCTCCGTGGAACGATGTGGCCTGCAGACGCGATTACCTTGCGACTCTATAAGATTCGCTCCACGCTCGGGTAAACGTCAGATGACCTGTCGCTGACTTCCGGCCTTATCGCACCTCGGCACGGACGTAGCTGCCGGGGGCATCCTCGATCGGCGGGAAGTCGGCGCTACCGAGGTGGGCCACCGCATCGATCTTCGCGCCACCCCGTTCACCAATCCACGTTGTCCAGTCGTCCCACCAGGTTCCCTGATGCAGTTCGGCGCCCGCCTTCCATTCCGCCGGGTCGGCCGTCACCCTGTCATTTGTCCAATGCTTGGCTTTGGGGCTAGGCGGGTTGACGATTCCGGCGATGTGACCTGCGGTGCTCAGGACGAATCGGTTTCGGCCACCGAGGAGCTCGGTGGTCTTGTAACTCGAAGTCCAGGGCACGATGTGATCGTCTACGGC
Organism: Mycobacteriales bacterium; assembly: GCA_038256175.1. Classification (GTDB taxonomy): domain Bacteria; phylum Actinomycetota; class Actinomycetes; order Mycobacteriales; family Mycobacteriaceae; genus Antrihabitans. The sequence goes on along the minus strand of JBBSKP010000143.1, from coordinate 12,348 downwards.
CGCGAGTACGTAGGTGTCGATGTTGACGAGCCGGGGGTCCAGACGTTTGCCGTCGATCTCGAATTCACCCCGCGCGTACTCGTTGCGCAGATAACACGACCGCAGATATTCGGAATGCATCTTGGCCGGCATACGAGTCGAGTCGGCGTTCCAGGCCAACAGGTCGAAGGCAGGCGGATCTTTGCCGAGCAGCCAGTTGTTGACCACGTACTGGAAAATGAGGTCGTTGGCCCGCAATGCGCTGAAAGTGCGTGCCATTTGCGCGGAGTCGAGGAATCCGCGTTTGGTCATCTTCTTTTCGAGTCCCGCGATTGTGGCCTCGTCGGTAAACGTCCCGAGCACACCAGGTTCGGTGAAATCGGTATGGGTGTTGATGAACGTCGCAGACTGAATGGAGTCGTCGCCGGCCGCCGCGTTGTAGGCGAGCCCGAACGCGGTCAGGGTCCCGCCAAGGCAGACCGAGACGGTGTTGACGGAGGCGGCGCCGGTGATGTCACGCACTACGCGTACGGCGTCAAGCGGTCCCTTGAACAGATAGTCCCGGAAGCCGAGTTCGCTCATCGAGGCGTCTGGATTGCGATAGCTGATGGCGAAACACGTATGCCCTTGCTGGACAGCCCATTCGATCAAGCTCTTACCTGGTGCGAGATCCATGATGTAGTACTTGTTGATCCACGGCGGGCAGAACAGCAGCGGGACCTTGTACACGCTGGGCGTTTGTGGGTTGTACTGAATCAACTCGAACAGATCACTGCGGTAAACGACGGAACCTGGCGTGGCGCCCATGTTGACGCCGACCTCGAACCCGGAGCTGTCGACCTGAGCTGGCCAGCCGCCATTGTGGCGCACGTCGTGGACCATGTTCCGTAGCCCTCGGACAATGCTCTTGCCGCCGGTATCGAAGGCTTGCCGGAGGGCAGCCGGATTGCCGAGCAACGTGTTCGTCGGAGCCAGCGCATCGAGGATGAACTGCGCCGCGAACCGTGCTTTGATCTCCCGGGCGCCGCTCAGACCTGCGGACTCGACGAGTTCGGTGACGAGTTGGCTCACCGACAGATACTGCTGTGCAAGAAGGAAGTACAGCGGATTGTCTACGTAGGCAGGATCGGTGAATCGCCTGTCGCCGCGCGCAATAGCCATGGGGCCGGCGCGGTCGCGTCCGATCGTGCGCTCCGCGGTTGCGCGGAGCGCCCCAGCGGAGCGCATCACCAGACGGGAGTTCTCCGACACGATGTCGCCGGGATGCTTGAGCACTCCCCCGGCGGCCGCCGCAAGCGAGCGCACGAACGCCACCGGGTCGGCTGAGGTTATCGCACCTTCGGCGATCCCGATGAGATCGAATACAGCAGGCGTGGAGGGTGATTGATCGTCGACGGCAGTCATGACTTGTCACCCGCCAGCTCGAGTGTGCGTGCCATTCCACGTTTCACCGCAGCGGCGATATATGGCCGCAGATCGACCGCGGGAATGATTGCATCGACAGAACCGACCTCGCGGGCTCGTTCGATGTTGTGTACCGCTTCGAATTCGCCGGCCACCTCGCCTAGCTTGTCCGAGCGAACAGCGGCACGGGTCGCAGCCAGTTCCACTCGTAGCTGAGCCTGATCAGCCTCGTCGGCCGCCGCCAACGCCGCCTCCACGTCCTTCACCGATTGATCGGCATTGGTGCGCGAGTTGACATCTCGGGTGAACACCACGGCCGCGGCCGGAGCACCACCGAGCACCGAGGCGAACGAGCCCTCGACTGCGAGGATTTCCATGTTTTCGTTGAGCGCGCCGGAGAACACGACGAATGCGCCGCCGTGGTAACGCGAGATCACGCAGAACACGATCGGACCGTCGAAATTCACGATGGCGCGGCCGATCTCAGCACCGAACTCCAGCTGAGTGTTGCGCATCGACTCGGGTGAGCCGTCGAATCCGGACAGGTTGGCCAGCACGACGAGCGGGCGATTGCCGCTGGCGGCATTAATGGCGCGGGCCGTCTTCTTCGACGAGCGTGGAAATAGCGTGCCGGAGGTCCACTGGTCTGGGCCGTCGGTCGGGAACTGCCCCTTGCGTCGGATTGCTCGTGATTCGATTCCGATGACGCTCACCGGGTAGCCGCCCAGATGCGCATCGAACACTACTGACGTGTCGGCATCTGCCATGTCAGCCCAACGCTCGAGTACCGCGTGATCCTGATCGACCACGGCGCGCATCACAGTGCGAATGTCGAAGGGCTTCTTGCGTTCCGGGTTGGTTACCGTCGAGAAGATGTCGCCGACTGTGGTGAAGTCGCTCGACGGGTGCACATGCGGGTAGGTTCGCACATCCCGATCGAGCGGATCGGACGACTGCGCCTTGCGAGGGAACCGCTCCCCCGCCCCCAGATAGGCGTGTTCATAGTGCGCGAACAGAACATCGACTGCCGCAATAAGATTCGGCGCCCAGTACTGCGCTTGCCCGTTGGGTCCCATGACACGGTCGTATCCACCGATACCGAAGTTGTCCTCGGCCGACACTCCGCCCGCATAGTCGAGCGAATGTTTCCCGGTGAGGACCATCGCGCTGTCGGGCGTCATCACCAGAATGCCCTTGGTGTGCATCAGCATCGTGGCTTCGGCGTTCCAATATGGCTGCGCGCCAACGTTGATGCCTGCGACGACCACGTTCACCTCACCGCCGGCCTGCGTGAACGTGATCAGGCGGCGTAAGCCACGTGATACCCAGTCCATGTTCTCGGTGCCGCGCTCCATCGAGATCTCCGCTCCCGACGACAGTGCGAACCACTCGACCGGCGCACCCAACTGCTCGGCTAGGTCTATTCCGGCGACCACCCGCGCACATTCAGGTTCGGCCACCGAGCCCAATGCCTTTGTCGGATCGCCGAACAACGCCACGCGGGTCATCCCCTCGGGGTAACGCTCGGTTGGCGTCGTCACAACACCGACAATAATTCCCGCGGTGTTGTTACCGTAGTTCCGATCGACGGGTACGAGGTGGCCGTTGTCGTCGAGGTCGTACTCCGTGAAGGTGCCATCGTCTCCGGTCAACAGCGGAATCAGCTCGTACGGATAGACCGTGCCGCGAGCGCGCGAGCGTTGCACCTTCTGGGTGTAGGCGTCCAGCGGTTGCATCGGTTCGCTCGGCGGTTCGGTCACGTTCACTTCGACGCCGGCGCCAGGGCGGTAGGTGAATCGCAAGGCGACCTCGCGCGGCGTCGTTCCCGGTCGGTCCTGCAACCGGCCGATGATGATGATCTGCTCCAGACCTGCACCGACAGTCAACGGAGCGACATTTCGCGCGACATGCGCGAGTCGTTCCAACGGCACCTCGAACACCGGCCAGACATAGAGGACGACGCGGTTCGCGTCGAGCCTGCGTTTGCTGCCACGCTGAGCCTGGGCTCGCCGAACTCCGTCGAGGCACGCGGCCAGCGTCCGCTCGATCGCGGGCATCGCGATGACCTCGCCCTTGTCGTCGCGTTGCAGAGTCACATCACGAACCTGTGCGAGCGCTATCAATCGCTCATCGGACGGATTGATCTTCGCCACGAGGTGATACAGATAGGTGTCCATCGACGCGGGCAACCTGGTGCCGTCGAAGTTCTTCAGTCGCCAGAGATCGAGACGCTGGCCGGTCAGCGGATGCATGTCACGGATGACCCGGTCTTCGGCCAATCCGCCGTCCGATGGCCGGAAGGTAACCTGACGCACGCCACTTCCGTCGGCGCCACACACCGTAACGGTGATTCGCCTGCACGCACCCAACAGGCGTTGCTCGGAGAGCAAGCCCCGCAAGGCATTCGCCAGCCCATCGCCGTCGGCGGGCGCGTCGGTCCAGCGCAGATACAGATCGATGACGAGATTCGTGGGTGACGCTTCGGCGACGACATCGATTGCGTCGAGAGCCGCTGCCACATCACTGTGGTCTGCGATCGTCGAGATCAGACGCAACTGCGTACCGCTCAATGCGAAGTTGCCCGTGACGAACGCGCGCCCGTCGTGGTCGAACTTCTTGACGTCCTCCAAAGTTCGAATCTTGTAGTAGCGCCGTGTGATTACCTCGAGCAGCGTGCCGACCGCGGTTCCCGGCCGGTTGATCTTGCTCACGAGTAGGTTGATCAGCGGTTCCGGTGTGGCCACGAGCGCATCGATCCGTTGCGAATAGTCCGGCGCATCAGGTGTTTCCGCCAAGTAGGCGAGACTTCCGCGCACACCGTCGTACGCCTCGTCGCGAACCTTGCGGATTCGCGGCTCATCGTAGAGCCGGAAGCGCAGGTTGCGAGCGAAGTCACCGATATGGGGATAACGCAACTGGGTAGCGACAATCAGCCGGTCAAGGACTTCGGCCAGCCCGGCCGGTGCACCTGTGGGGTCCCGATCGGCCATGAGCCAGCGTTCGAGCAACGCGCTGACGACCGGGATCTGATTCTCGGTCCGCTGTTGCCCGAGGAAGACTCGGTACACGGCCTCTTCGAGCTCCGGTCCGCGTTCGAGATCGGTGATGTCGTGATGGTGCAGGACGCGAGACAACTTGGCCGCGAACGACTCCGGCAATCCCTCACGCTCGGCGTCGAGTGAGTGCAGATAGGCGTGGAAATGTTCGCGAGGGCTGTGGACCCGCTCGTCGGTGCCTTCCTCGTCGGCAGTGGGACGATTTCGCGAGAGTTCGCAGACATCAGCGAAAGTGGTGAGCAGTGCAAGTTCGGCCTGCACGAGATCGGCGTCGTCGTGCGGCAATTTCGCGCGCTGCAGGTTGTATTCGGCGAGCAGCGTGCGGGCGCGCTCGGCGCTCACGTCGTATCCGGTGATGATGGTGCCAAGCGTGGTGAGCAGCGCGAGCGCGTTCGTGCGCGGACTTGCGTCGCTGTTCCGATCGGGAATTCGGAACTCGACTCGTGGCGCCTTCTGGGTCGCCGACACGTCAGCTACCTGATCGACCCGGATCAGCGGTGCGCCGGCGTCGACCTGCGAATTGACGATCGCCAAGACCTCGCGGACGCGCCCGCCGACGGATGCCCGTACTGCGGTCTCCATCTTCATGGACTCGAGGACAACCAGGGTGGCGCCGGCTTCGACGTCGTCGCCCACAGCTACCGGGACGGCCACCACAACCGCGGGCGCAGGGGCACGAACGACACCGGCCTCGTCCTCACCGATCTGATGGCTGACCCCGCCGACTTCGACAAGGAAGTGCGCGGGACCGGCAACGGAAACAACATGGAACCGGTTGTCACCAAGCATAATTCGACTTTGGAACGCACCGAGGCGCTCGACGCCGACCTCGAACTCATTGCCCTCGCAGCCCACCCGATACTGGTGCGGGCCGACCTGCCCTACGGTGAGCTGATACGCCTGGGCTTGATAAGTGAGCTCGACCTTTCGACCGATGGTGTGACTGGCGCGAGGCCGGCCGCCGCGCGAGGCCGTGAGGAAGGCTGCTCGTTCGAGCGCCTCTTCTGCGTCGTAGGCGTCGATCGACGTTGCGATCAGGGCGACATCTGCCAGACGCGTTGGCCCTACTGCGGTTCCGGCACCGGTCCGATCGAGCCAACCGGTGTCAGCAGATCCGGTGATCAGCTCTTCGCGGTCGAGCAGGTCCAGCAGGAAGGATTTGGTTGTGGTGCCGCCCTCGAGGACAACTGTCGTCTCCCGCAACGCATTGCGTAGCCGGGACAGCGCCTCTGTGCGATCGCGCCCCCAAGCGATGATCTTGGCGACCATCGAGTCGAAGTCCGGCGGAATCACGTCATCCTGCGCGATACCGGTGTCGACCCGAATACCCGGTCCTAGTGGGAATTTGAGCAGCCTCACGGTGCCCGGGGCGGGTGCGAAGCCGTTGTCGGCGTCCTCGGCATTGAGCCGCGCTTCGACTGCGTGGCCGAATTCCGGCGGGGTGTCACCAACGAGTGGCTCACCACTGGCGACGAGTATCTGAAGCTTGACCAGGTCCAGACCCGTTGTCACCTCTGTGATCGGATGCTCGACCTGCAGCCTCGTGTTGACCTCGAGGAACGTGAAGACTTTCTGTTCCGGCTGGTAGAGAAATTCCACCGTTGCCGCGCCGCAATATCCCGCTGCCCGTACAAGTTCGGCCGACACGGCGCGCAGATGGTCCGACTGCTCCTTGGTGAGTACGACGGAACTGGACTCCTCGATCACCTTCTGATTGCGGCGCTGAATCGAGCAATCGCGGACACCGGGCGCCCACACGTTGCCGAAGTTGTCGGCAATGACCTGAACTTCGACGTGGCGGGCATCGGTGACCAATCGCTCGAGGAATACGACCGGATCTCCGAACGATCGCAACGCCTCTCCCTGCGTGCGCTCGAGTGCGAGTGCCAGTTCGTCCTCGGCCCAGACCTTGCGAATGCCGCGTCCGCCACCGCCACTGCGCGCCTTGATGATCAACGGATATCCGATGGCATGAGCGTGCCGTCGCGCGTCCGCATTCGTGGCAACGGGGCCGCCACTCCACGGGGCGACCGGCACGCCGACCTTCTCGGCCAAGAGCTTGGCTTCGACCTTGTCACCCAACAACCGCATGGCCTCAGGCGATGGCCCGATGAAGGCGATTCCGAGCCGGCCGCACAGTTCTGCGAATGCTGGATCTTCGGCGACGAATCCCCAACCCACCCAAACTGCATCCGCGCCACACAGTTTCAGCACCCGCTCGAGCTCCGCGTAGTCGAGATACGGGCTGCCCGCAGACTTGTCGCTGCGCAGGCAGACCGCCTCGTCGGCAAGCCGGACGAACATCGCTCGCCGCTCGGCCTCGGTGTGCAGGGCGATCGTGTTGATGTCGTAGTTGTGCTCGCCGTTCAGCTCCCGCACTGCCCTGATAAGGCGCACTGCGGCTTCGCCGCGATTGACAATCGCTACTCGCTTGAACATGTTGGTGCGCCGCCGTTCTCGTTATGGAGTTGTCGAGATGAGTTATCCGAACGCAAGGGCCACATCTTCCGGAGACGGCACGGTCTGCGAAGACTCGATACCGCCCGTTGCATGAAGAGAGTCCTTCGTGCGCTGCGGAGCAATGGCCGCGGGATCGACTCGGAGCACGGCGTAGCCGGCAACCGCGCCGGCACCGAATCCGGGCGCGAATACGCGCTTCGGAACATCGATCGCGCCGTCGCGGACCGCGTCGTGGATGGCCAGCAGAATGCTCGCCGACGATGTGTTGCCGACCTTTTCGATGTTGAAGTACAGCTGATCCGCGGAGAGCCCGGAGGCGGCTGCGAGTTCGATCACCATGGTCTTGTTGGCCTGATGCGGAATGATCAGGTCGATGCTGTCGAGCAACGAGCCCGCGTTGCCGTCCGGGTCCGGGAGCGTTTTGATGTCGTCGAGCATCTGGCCGAGATAGCGTCCCGCCAGCTTCTTCACCTCTGGCCCGTAGACAGTGATGTTGTTGTCGAACGCAGGATTTGGCCAGATGATCGAGTTGACCTGACTGGTCGGGCCGCTCGCGTAGGTCTGAATGAATTCGATGTCCGGCTTCGATCCTTCAGGCGCGACACCGATGATGATCGCCGCTGCCCCGTCGCCGAAGATCATCCGTGACGGCCGGACATTGCCGATCTTGTCGGAGAATTTCTCCACACACACCACGAGGACTGGACGCCGCACTGTCTGCAGAATTCGGGTGGCTTCGGCCAAACCGTATGGCAGGCCAGCGCACGCCGCGACCAGGTCGAAAGATGCATGAGTCTGTTCGATCCCCAGTTCGCCGGAAATCCACGTCGCGAGCGACGGGATCAATCGAGAACTCGTGCACGTGCAGACGATCACCGCACCGATGTCACCCGGGCCGATCTTCGCGTGCGCCAACGCCGACTGCGCCGCGTTCAGCGCGAGTTCCTCGATACTGCCCGAGGTATAGAGCCGCTGCTCGATCCCGGTCTTGGCCGAGATCTCGTCCGCCGCCATCGGCGACCAGTTGTAGGAAGCGTTGCGGATCAGATCTTCGTTGGTGCACACCTGGTCACCGTGCTCAGCAGCGATGGCCTCGATCTGCGGCCACACCGCGAAATCATTGCGCACATCGATCGCAGGGAACGGGCGGACCGGGGGAACTACCTTGACCGCGGGGCGCGGAACCTCGGTGGACACCGCTTCGCCGCCGGAGACGCGCGCGATGAAGCGCTGCACGGCGCGGTCGCGCGGATGGAAGACCGCTACGTAGTCGTCGTCGCGTAGCTGGCTCACCTCGACGAGAGCGACTTTCCGGCGATCCCAAGGAACTTGGTTGGCCAAGACCATCGTCCAGCGACGTAGGGCTTCGAGCTCAGCGACGTCCTCGTTGCAGTCGATGATCTCGTCGTAGCTGTATTGCGGATAGTCAGGGTCGAAACCGTCGAGTCGCAGAGTCTGGTTAGACGGATCGGACAGCAGCTCAGCGACTGTCGGGACCACAGCCGACATCTTCGTCGCGTGGTTGCGACGCAGACCGAACACGTCGAAGAGGACTTCGAAAATGTCGTCCTCGACGGCAGCATCCCAACTCGCGGGCAGACTTTCGTAGGCAGACCGAACGGCGGCAACCTTCGCTGCGCCGTCTGTCCACGGCGCAAGGCTCGGGACGAAGATGTCGTCGCGTTTGCGCGGAACATCCGCCCAGCGAGTCGGCCGGACGTCATACATCGAGATCGCAAAACGATTGGCCCAGAACAGGTTCAACGCCATGTCGCGCATGAGCTCGTACCGGTTGCGGTAGGAACCCTTCTCGATGTTCGCGACGATGTCGGTACCGGTCGGCGCCTTCGAGTCGAAGTCGCGGCGGACTACAGCATCGAGCTGTTCGAGACTGCGCATCGTCGAGAAATCGAGGTCTGGGAAGAAGGTGGTCGGAAAAACGATCCGGCCGTGTTTGTTGAGTTCAAAGGGCTGCATTGTCGAGCCGCCGTTCAGTCACGTGCGGGAAGGAGCTGTGCGGGAAGAAGATACGAGGTGAAATCGGCGACCGGGTCACATATCGAGTCCGCCGTTGACGCCCCAAACCTGACCCGTGATGTACGCAGACTGGTCGGCAGCGAGGAAGTGCACGACGCGGGCGATCTCCTCGGGACGGGCGAGACGACCGGCGGGGATTGTGCTTTTGATCCTGTCGAGCACCTTCTCCGGGATGGTGTCCATCATTTCGGTCTCCACATATCCGGGTGTGACCGTGTTGATCGTGATTCCGATACCGTCGTCGGTCAGCTTGCCGGCGCGCGCCAATTGAAAGTTTGCTTCGCGAGCGAGGGTCTTGGTCAGGCCGAACAGACCCGATTTGGACGCTGTGTAGTTGGCCTGCCCGATGCTGCCGATCTCACCAACGACCGAGGAGACGTTGATGATTCGTCCGCTGCCTCGCTCGAGCATGTGTGCAAGCGCGGCCTGCGCGAGGAAGAACGCCCCGGACAGGTTCACTGCGAGGACCGTGTTCCAGTCCTCGTCGGTCATCTTGGCGACGGTCTTGTCGATCGTGATCCCGGCATTGTTGACGAGGATGTCGAGGCGGCCGTGCCGCTCGATCACTTCGCGCACTGTCCGCCGACAATCATCAGCGCCACCAACGTCACCCCTGTGCACGCTCACCTCGGCGTCACCTTCGGCAGCGGCAGACAGGCTTGTGAGGAACTCCGCTGCCCGCTCGTCGTTCCTGCTGTATCCGGCGGCCACCGTCGCGCCTTGGCTCACCAGGCTGCGGCAGATCGCGGCACCGATCCCCCGCGTTCCCCCGGTCACGAACGCGACGCGTCCGGACAACTTGGACCCATGTCCTTCGGAGAAGGGCTGCGATTCGGTTCGCGGGAATTCGGTAGTCGGGCCGGCGTTGATGGTCGCTGTCATGATGTCCTCAGACGAGCTCGATAGAGCTCGATAGATTGCTGCTTGGCATAATTCGGTGGGCGCACCTTCACGCGTAGCGCCTCTGGGTGGCTTCGCTGCGATCGCGAATGCACAGTTCCCAGTTCCCACGGCTGGCCCTGTGACGGGCCGCTCGGTCTAAGGTGCTTTGGTCCCAATGCCCACTATTGCATTGGTGACGAACTGCACAGTGCCGCTGCGATAATGCCTATCCGGAAGGACTGCAAAACGTGCCCGACCGGGTAGGGAAAATGTCTGGATTGCCCTCTCCGTTCGGGCAGTACCCGACACCATCACTTGCCGAGTGCGGCCAATGCCCGTGCGTTGACGTCCTCGACGTCCCCCGTACCGCTCACGGTGACAACGCGGTCGTCGTAGTGCGAAAGAAGCGGTTCGGTCTCGTCGCGGTAGACCCGCAGCCGATTGCGGATGACATCCTCGGTGTCGTCCGATCGGCCTCGTGCCAGCATTCGCCCGACGACGACGTCCTCGTCGACTACGAAGCAGAGCACCGCATCCAGATCCGAGCCGAGACCGCCGAGGATCTCCTCGAGACTCGCAGCCTGATCCACAGTGCGCGGAAATCCGTCGAGTACGAAGCCGCGAACCGCATCAGGTTCCGCCACACGGGCTTTCACCATCTCGTTGGTGATCTCGCTCGGAACGAGATCACCTACGTCGAGGTACTTCTTCGCCTCGAGTCCTAGCGATGTGGACTCGCCGATGTTCGCCCGGAACAGGTCGCCCGTGGAAACGTGCGGGACACCGAGCTTCTCGCAGAGCATGGCGGCCTGCGTGCCTTTTCCGGCGCCGGGTGGTCCGAGCAGAACAAGTCTCATGTGATGAACCTTTCGCGGGTGTACACACACTCTCTACGGCGAAGGTTGCAACTGAGTTGGTCCCGAACCAGGTCATGGCCGTGTCATGGCAATCCGACAATTACGACACTGTTGCGGTTCCGACTCAATACGGATGCAAAACCGCACCACCAGCCTCACCAATATAAATTGGCCCCACCGGTCGCAGGAGACACGAATCCACCTCGCTCGGCCGGAAGCAACAGGACGGGGACCGACGTGCGCGCACCGATCGTGGCTGCAGCGTTGACAGCACTGTGTTTGGCGGTTGCGAATCCAGCCGCCGTGGCCAACCCGATCGTCGAGCCAGTAGCCGCGGACCCCAGCATCGTGCGTGGCGATGACGGAGCGTTCTATATGTACACAACCGCCGACGACTGGGGCGACGGCGAGGGCACCAGAGAGATGGCGATCTTCACGTCGAACGATCTTGTCGACTGGACCGAAGCAGGCGACGTCTTCGGCCAACGCCCCGACTGGATCGCGAGCGACGCCGGACTATGGGCACCCGATGTCCACCTCTCCAACGGGAAGTACAGCCTCTACTACTCGGTCGGCGGAAATTCCAACCCATGTATCGGACTCGCGACCGCAACCGACCCCACCGGACCCTGGACCGACCTCGGTCATGAGGTGTTCTGCGCGAACGATCTCGGCATCGGCGGCACAATCGATCCGTTCGTCTGGGACGAAGGCGGATCCAAAACGATGTTCGTCGGGAACTTCCAGGGCATCTTCGCCATACCACTCACCGCGGATGGAACCGCGCCAGATGGCGATCCAATCCAAGTGGCAGACAAGCGATTCGAAGCCGCGTACGTCAAAAAGCATGCGGGCTACTACTACCTGTTCGTGTCTGCGGGGCACTGTTGCAAAGGCCCGAGCACGGCCTATCGGGTCATCGTCGGACGTTCGCAATCGCTGACCGGGCCGTACGTCGACCGCAAGGGCGAGGACCTGAATTCCGGTGGGGGCGCACTGATCCTGGCCGGTGACGACAAATGGGCTGGGCCCGGACACAATTCGGTCGTCACGGACGACGCAGGCGACGATTGGATCGTCTACCACGCCACTCCCCGCAACGACATGGAACTACCCAGCGGTGTCCAACGCAGGGAAGGTCTTATCGACAAGATCGTCTGGGCGAACGGTTGGCCCGAGGTCGGTGACGGTTCGCCGTCTTCGACTCGCCCCGCCGTCCCCGATGTCGAAGAGCCTGAAGCCGACGTGACTCAAGTGTCGGACGTAAGCACATTGCTCGGGACGCTCCCTGCTGACCCCACCTAGCGCCGAGAGTGCATCTTCTGTCGCGGTCTCTCGATGTTTGCAACGGAAGGTGCACTCTCGCGGAGTTTCCTACGGATGATTCATCCTCCCCTGCGCCGCACTGTCCGATAAAGTTCAGGCGCAATAGCTCGGCTCTGCGCTGAAGGGATCGGGATTCATGGGAATTACTCGTCACCATCGGCTGCGCAGGGCGGCAATAGTTTCGGTCGCCGCGGTTCTCGCAGTTGCGAGCGCCTCGTGTAGTTCGAACGATGGCAGCTCTGACGGGCAGGGAACGACCAAGTCGGCGCCGACCATTGTGCAGTCCGATGACCCGAACGCCGCGAAGATCGTCGACATTGTTCGCACACAAATGAACAATCTCGATC
>JBBSKP010000142.1:0-13386 GCA_038256175.1 Mycobacteriales bacterium | reverse complement strand
AGAAGCACCCTATGCCTGCCGACAAGCCTGTCCACGCCTTCGGCGACGACGCCCTCGGTGATCTCGACGCCGTCAGCATCGCAGCCGAAATCCGGGCGGGAAACCTGACCCGACATGAGGTGCTCGCCGCTGCGTTAGCCCGCGTCGAGCACGTTGACCCGCATCTCAACGCGGTTCAACTGTCCTGCCAGGACCGCGCGCGCGAGGAGACCACACGCGACTCTGGCGGTCCCTTCGCCGGTGTCCCGACCTTCGTCAAAGACAACACCGATGTAGCAGGGCTGCCGACAAGTCAAGGCTCCCAAGCGATCACACCACACCCGGCAGCAAAGGACGGCCCACCCACCTCCCAGTTTCTGGCCCAAGGATTCGTGCTGCTCGGCAAGTCGGCGATACCCGAATTCAGTCTGCACCTCAGCGGCGAATATGCCGATCGGCCGCCGGTGCGCAATCCGTGGCGCACGGGCTACTCGGTCGGCGGGTCATCTTCAGGCGCAGCCGCACTCGTCGCCTCCGGCGCGGTCCCCATCGCCCACGGCAACGACGCCGCCGGGTCGATTCGAATACCCGCGGCCACGGCCGGGCTCGTCGGCCTCAAAACCACACGCGGTCGGCTTCTCGACCGACCGGGTGTTGCGATGTTGCCGATCAACACCGTCTCCGAAGGCGTGCTGACCCGCACAGTCCGCGACACCGCGCACTACCTCGCTGCGGCAGAGCAATTCGCCCGAAACCCCCGCCTGCCCGAGGTCGGCCTTGTCGAACACGCAGGCGCCAAACGGTTGCGAATCGGCTTGCTGCGCAACGACTTTTTCGGCCGCCCTATCCACCCCGACGTCGACGCGGTGGCCCGGTCGGCTGCGCAACTGCTGACCGGTCTGGGTCATCACGTCGACGAGGTGGACCTCCGGTTCGCACCCGAGACAGCCGACGACATGATCCGTTACTGGTCGTTCCTAGGGACCGCCATCGCTGGGATGAGTCACCTGCGGCACGGACGCCACTTTCATCCGAGCCGGGTCGAGTCCTTCACGACAGAGATGAAACGCATCGCCACCCATCACCCACTCGCCACGGCGCGGGCGGTGGCACGGCTGCGCCGTATCGGGGCGGAATATGACCGTCACTTCAGAAACCTCGATCTGGGGCTGAGCCCTGTTGTCGGTTACCCAGTCCCGCCGCTGGGTGACCTCAGCCCGACGCGACCAGTGGGTGACATCGTCGACAAACTCAACCGATACCTCGCCTTCACCCCGTCGGTGAACCTCGCCGGTGGCACCGCAATCGCACTCCCACACACCATCACCGCCACTGGGCTGCCTGGCAGCATCCAACTCGCCGCACCACGCGGCGAGGAGCGCCGCCTACTCGAGGTCGCCTACGAATTCGAAGCGGCCAGCCCCTTCCCCCGAATAGGCGACGCAACGATGTTCGTCGATCGCGGAAAAAGAGCGCTGTGACGTTTGCTCCGAGCGCAACCCTGGCCGAACCCTTCATGCTCCCCAACGGCTCGTTTCTCGCCAACCGGATCGCCGAACAGATCACGTCGCAATATTGGACTGAGGCACGGACGCGCTGTTGTGCCGGTTTGCTGATCACGGAAACGATCATTGTCGACCGCACGGGTGACGGCGTGAGCCGCAACGATGGCGACGATCGGCACAATATCGACATCCTTACAGAATTAGCATCGGCCGCCCGCTTGCACGGCGCGCAAGTATGGGTGCCCCTTGCCCTCGCAAGGAACCGTGACCAGGTGTCCGCGCAACCTGCAGAAGACCTCGTGGGGAGGTTTGCGCGCACCGCCACGGCCCTGATCGAAGCCGGGTTTCAAGGGATCGAGATCGTCGCAACCGACAGCGGCCTCCTGAGCCCCTCTGGCCGGTTGCTCGGCCAGGTCGTCCGCGGAGTGCGTGCCGGCGTCGGTACCGACGTCACACTCGCTGTCCGGCTGAGCTCGGCGAGGTTCCCGCGTCGAGACGACCGACTTGGCGACTTAGTCCGTTCGCTGGTGGACGACGGTGTCGACCTGCTCGAAATGGACGACGACGCGGACCACTCGTCCGGCCCGCAAGCATCTGCCGCACGCACCCCCGTCAGTCTGGACTCGACCGATCGCATCCGCTCGCAGACGCACATGGCGGTACTGCTGACCAGACAATTCCGCACCTCTACTGAGCCAATGCGCGCGATCGACTCAGGGGCCGTCGACCTAGTAAGCCTGCGACGACCGCGCACGTCGAGCCCCTGCTCAACGCCGGCCCGCGCGGAGATGAGAGTGGCGCGCTCCAGTACGCGGCCGGAAGGTCATTGCCGGGATCTTCCGGATAGTCCGATGCATGGTGGCCAATATTGACGATGGTCGCGGCAGCCCAACCTCGATGAACGGAGCCGATTGCATCCGGGGTCACGCCGATGTCGGCAGCTCAGTGGCGGGCCAGTCGAGGAGCCGCGCGCCGACCACAGCGACGTGCAGCGTCAGACGGACGTCGGTATCTGCTGGGTCGAGTCCGATGGCCGCACGGATTCGCGCGAGCCGGTAGGTCACCGCCCGCACCGACAGATGCAGCCTGCGCGCCGCCTCAGCGGTATTCCCACCGACGTCGAGATAAGTGTCGAGGGTTCCTAGCAGCATCAACGCACCACCGCGTGCCTGACGCAGGGGGCCGAGCGTGGTGATGATGAGATCGGCTATCGCGGCCCGATCGCGCAGCAAAACCCGGTAGACGAGAAGATCCACGGCCGCGACCACTGCAGAGTCGAGACGCAGAAGAGCCGCGAGGGTGAGCGCATCGCGGGCTTCCTCATACGCACGCAACACTCCTGCCGGACCGGATCGGACCCGACCTACCCCTATCTGCCACGATCCGCCTGTGGCGGAACCACCGCGGGAGCCGAGCACGCCGGAGATGACGGCGCTGAGATGGGTCGCAGCTGCGGGGTCGTTGACGGTGCCGACAACCACGAGCAGTCCATCCTTGCTGGCCACCAGTGTGGCGGGCGAACCACGCCCGCTCAGCGCAGTCTCGATCTCACCGAGCAACGCGCTCTCCTCGGTGAACGCCTGCCGCGCACGCGCCACAACTACAGTCTGAGGGCCGGTGAGATCAAGGCCGAACCCAACCGCGCGTGCGAGCAGACCCGAGATATCTGAGCTGCCGGTGAGCAGATCGTCGATGAATTCTCGGCGCGCAGCCTCCTGCCGGCGGATGACAGCCTGGCGTGCTATCTGGTAGCCATCGCTGACCGCTGTGACCGCCTCACCGACCGCCCGCATCACCGTCTCACCGACCGACTGGACCCGGGTCAAGTCGTCGACGGCGGCCTCCACCGCCGGCAGATGCCGCCACAGCCGCCAGGTCACCGACAGATACAGATCGACCAGGGCGGCCAACGGCACCCCAGCCTCGGCGGCCTGCCCGCCGAGCGCGCGGTAACCCTCCAACTCGCCCCTGCTCAGACCCGTCCGCGCCGCGCTGACCCGCGCAACCACGGCGACGAAATCGCCCAACAACGCGGGATCAAGTCCGCCCGAATTGACCAGCGCCGCATCGGTTAGGCGTGCCACCTCGCGCCGCAGCCCGGAATCCTCATCGTCGTCGCCCGGATCGACCGACACGCGCTGATCATCTCCTCAGGGAGGACAATATTGCCTGGTTACGGAAACAGAATACCGCTCAATACAGCCTGGTTCGGCCGTGACAGCGCAAACCGGGAAGCGCAAGCTGAGTGAAGTAGGCACCGAACCGATCTTGCAACCAGTGAGGAACCCGAATCATGCTCCCTCCCAGCTCGAACGAACTCGCACCACAGCCGCAACATGGCGCACTCGGCCACGCTTCGGCGACCGTCGCCGCGCAACTGCGCCTGGGCAGCGGATTCACCGTGTCGGAACGTCCCGACGTCATCGAGCGTCTCTCGTCGCTCGACCACGCGCTCGCTGCGTTCGAACCCACTGCGGTGGAACTCGAGCTCTCGATAAAGGACCGAGATCGCGTCGATCAGGCCACCACCTTGCAATGCTGGATCGTTGGCTGGCCCCGGTTGGTCGCCACGAGTTCAGACCGGGCGCTCACTGCTTCGCTGGTCGAGGTCCGCGATGACCTGCGCCGCCAGCTGGACGACGCAAAGTCGCGCAGCGCGCCGCAACGCCAGCGGCATCAGCGCGAGACCACACCGTTCGATTGATACGGGCGGCCGCCCCAACAACGACCACCCAGTCGGTCGGACCACCCTGCTGGCCCGCCGCAATCAACCCCGCACTGCGGGATAAGGACACATCATGAACACCGTTATCCTCATAGTCATTGCAATCGCCGCCGTCGGGCTTGTCCTAGTGGCTTCTAGTGTTCGGCTCGTGCAGCAATACCAACGGGGGATCGTTCTCCGATTCGGTCGGTTGCTGCCAGGCGTCCGCGAACCGGGCCTGCAATTCATTCTGCCGTTCATCGACCGCATGACGAAGGTGTCGATGCAGACCGTCGTCATGGACATCCCGGCGCAGGGAGCTATCACCAGCGACAACGTCACCTTGACGGTCGACGCCGTGGTGTATTTCCGGGTAGTCGACCCGGTAAAGGCCATAATCAACGTCGAGCATTACCCGACGGCCGTCTCCCAAGTCGCACAAACGTCGTTGCGTGCCGTGATCGGCCGCGCCGACCTCGATACGCTGCTGTCCGACAGAGACCGGATCAACGCCGAACTCAAGGCGGTCATCGACGGCCCGACAGAGGAGCCGTGGGGCCTGCATATCGAGCGCGTCGAGGTCAAGGACGTCGCGCTGCCCGATTCGATGATGCGTTCGATGTCGAAACAGGCCGAAGCGGAGCGGGGCCGCCGCGCTCGCGTCATCGCCGCCGACGGCGAATTCCAAGCCTCGGCGAAGCTCGCCGAAGCAGCACGAACGATGGACGCCACGCCTGGCGCGTTACAGCTGCGGCTGCTACAGACAGTCGTCGACGTGTCCGCCGAGAAGAACAGCACTCTGGTAATGCCGTTCCCCGTCGAATTGCTGCGCTTCTTCGAGAAGGCCACTGGCACCTCGGTCGCAGCAACCGAAGCTGCTGCCACCCCGCCGACCGCAGCCCCGCCGATCCCAGTACCGGCAAAGAACGGCTCGTCGACGGCAGCCGGGCAACCGCCATCGGTTGCCGAGCCCACGCGATGAGGCAGCGGGTGCGTCATGACTGCCCCCATTGACGTCGACAGCCTGCGATGCGTTCCGGTGGTCGAAATGGGGCTTGGCACGCACGTGGCAGTGGTCCGAGGTTGC
The DNA here is from genome assembly GCA_038256175.1 of Mycobacteriales bacterium. Lineage (GTDB taxonomy): Bacteria > Actinomycetota > Actinomycetes > Mycobacteriales > Mycobacteriaceae > Antrihabitans. Next base: position 8,111 of record JBBSKP010000142.1, on the reverse strand, counting down.
ACGAATCGCCAGCGGATTCGGTTCTTGATTCGACGTGGACGTACTCGCGTTTCTCCGTCTGGTGAGCTCACATGAGTTCGCGGCGTCCTCGTGTTTCCCCCCAGAGGTTCGATGCCCGGCGCGCCGACACACGCGGGAAATGCCGCATTTCGGCTCGCATCACTCCTGAGCACGCAGATGCGTCACATCGCCTGCCGATACGGCGACAATCCCGCCGCCGGTGTCGATCAGGAGCCTGCCTTGCCGGTCGATGTCGGACGCAACGCCGGTCACAACGTCCCCGCCAGGTAACTCCGCCCGAACGCGCGAACCGATCGTGCCGGAATGCTCGCGATACGCAGCGGCGATGTCGTCGATCACCCAACCCGCGTCCTGCCATTGCGAGAATCGCGCCGCGATCGCACGCAGCAGCGCGCGGACCAGCGTCGTCCGGTCCGTCACCTCGGCATTGACCAAGGTCAGTGACGTCGCCTGCGGCACAGGAAGTTCGTCCTCCCGTAGGCTCACGTTCAGCCCGATCCCGACAACGACGGTCGGGTTCGGCGGCGTCGTCGCCACCTCGGCGAGGATGCCTGCCAGCTTGCGCCCGTCGACCAGAACATCGTTGGGCCACTTCAGTTTTGCGTCGACCTTGGCCACCGATCGCAAAGCATCGGCTGCGGCGACACCGATCAGCAATGGCAGCCAACCGAGATCGGCCGGGTCGATTCCCGGCACCGCCAGCAAGACCGACATCGCGATCTGCGCCTGTGGCGGGCTGACCCAGGTACGCGAATGCCGCCCGCGGCCGCTCTCCTGAAACTCCGCGATGAGCACACTTCGATCCGCATCGAGCGTTCCTGCGCGTGCAATCAGATCCGCGTTGGTCGATCCGGTCTTTTCGACAACCTCGATGCTCGAATAGAAGGAATCGAGATTCCGGCGCAATTCATCGACTTTCAACGGTGGCCGGTCGAGGTCTGTGTACATGCGAGAAGCGTACGGGGGGTGCGGATTTCTACTGGTCAGTAGTTTAGGCACGATCGTCGGACCCGCTAGGCTGACTCTCCATGACGAGTGTGCAAGAGTCTGCGACGCCCGGCGCGGCAGCTGTTCCCGATATCCATTCGACCGCAGGAAAGCTTGCCGACCTGCGCAATCGCCTGGACGAGGCCCAACACCCCAGCGGTGTAGCGGCAGTCGAGAAGGTGCACGCGAAGGGCAAGCTGACCGCTCGCGAACGCATCACCGCGCTCCTCGACGAGGGTTCGTTCGTCGAGATGGACGCACTCGCACGGCACCGCAGTGTGAACTTCGGCCAGGCCGACAACCGTCCCCTCGGCGACGGCGTCGTCACCGGATTCGGCACCATCGCCGGCCGCGACGTCTGCATCTTCAGCCAGGACGTCACAGTCTTCGGCGGCAGCCTCGGCGAGGTCTACGGCGAGAAGATCGTCAAGGTCATGGACCTCGCACTCAAGACCGGCCGCCCGCTGATCGGCATCAACGAAGGCGCGGGCGCCCGCATCCAGGAGGGCGTCGTTTCGCTCGGCCTCTACGGCGAGATCTTCCATCGCAACGTGCAGGCCTCGGGTGTCATCCCGCAGATCTCCCTGATCATGGGCGCAGCCGCGGGCGGACACGTCTACTCCCCCGCACTCACCGACTTCGTGGTGATGGTCGACCAGACCAGCCAGATGTTCGTCACCGGTCCCGACGTGATCAAGTCCGTCACCGGCGAAGAAGTCACCATGGAAGATCTCGGTGGCGCGCACACCCATATGGTCAAGTCCGGCGTCGCGCACTACGTCGCTTCCGGTGAGCAGGATGCGCTCGACTACGTCACCGACCTGCTGTCCTACCTGCCGAGCAACAACCAGGCCGCCGCCCCGCGGATGCTGCCGACCGACCCGATCCACGGCGCCATCGAGGACTCCCTCACCGACGAGGATCTCGAGCTCGACACGCTGATTCCGGATTCCCCGAACCAGCCCTATGACATGCACGAGGTCATCCGACGCATCCTCGACGACGACGAGTTCCTCGAGACGCAGGCCGAGCGCGCGATGAACATCATCTGCGGCTTCGGCCGCATCGACGGTCGCAGCGTCGGCATCGTCGCAAACCAGCCCACCCAGTTCGCCGGGTGTCTCGACATCGACGCGTCGGAGAAGGCGGCCCGCTTCGTCCGGACCTGCGACGCGTTCAACGTCCCGATCATCACCCTCGTCGACGTGCCAGGCTTCCTGCCCGGCACCGGCCAGGAATACAACGGCATCATCCGTCGCGGCGCGAAGCTGCTCTACGCGTACGGCGAGGCCACGGTCGGCAAGATCACCGTCATCACTCGCAAGGCGTACGGCGGCGCGTACGACGTCATGGGTTCCAAGCACATGGGCGCCGACGTCAACCTCGCATGGCCGACAGCGCAGATCGCCGTGATGGGCGCATCGGGCGCGGTCGGATTCGTCTACCGCAAGCGTCTGCTCGAGGCAGCCAAGAACGGTGATGACGTCGACGGACTGCGCCTGGAGCTCCAGAACGAATACGAGGACACCCTCGTGAACCCGTACGTCGCCGCTGAGCGCGGTTACGTCGATGCCGTGATCCCGCCGTCGCACACTCGTGGCCAAATAGTCGCCGCGCTTCGCCTCTTGGAGCGCAAGATGGTCACATTGCCACCCAAGAAGCACGGGAACATTCCGCTGTGACCGCCGCGGCCGAGGAGGATATCCTCCGTGAAATCGAGGCGATCGCAGAGTCAGGTCTGCCTGACGATATCGTCACGCCTGTGAACGGATCCGAAGCCGATACCGCGGCGCCCGAGCCCTCGGGCCCCACTGCGCCGGTGATCCAGGTACTCAAGGGTGCGCCGACCGACATCGAACTTGCCGCGCTGGTGGCCGTTCTCAGTGCCGCAGCCGCGGCGTCTAACGGCACGGAAGATTCAACTGTTCCCAACGAGCTGTGGGGTCGGCCGACGTTCCTGCACCGTGGCACCGCGCCGTTCTCGCCGTATTCGTTCACACATCTGTCGCACCTGCGAGATTGACCACCGCCCCGGCGAAGTTGACCACCGCCCTGACGTTCGTCCTCGCCTCCGCGTCGCCGGCTCGCTTGTCGGTGCTGCGGGCGGCAGGAATCGAGCCGATCGTTCGAGTGTCCGGCGTCGACGAGGACGCTGTCGCCGCGGCGCTGCCCGCTGATAGCGCACCCGAGACCGTTGTCGTCGAGCTTGCGAAGGCGAAGGCCGGATCGGTCGCCGCAGAACTTGTTGCGGGGCTGGACAGCGTGTGCTGGCTCGACGGCGCCGATGCATTCAACTGCGTGATCGTCGGATGCGATTCGCTGCTGCACATCGACGGCGAATTGCAAGGAAAGCCGCTCACGCCGGAAGCAGCACGCGCCCGCTGGACAACGATGGCGGGTCGCAGCGGCGATCTGCTCACCGGCCATTGCGTACTCCGCGTTGTCGACGGCCGAATCACCGCAACAGCCGCTGCAACCAGCACGACGACGGTCCACTTCAGCACACCGTCAGCACGCGACCTCGACGCCTATCTGGACACCGGTGAACCGCTGCAGGTTGCGGGAGCCTTCACCCTCGACGGCATGGGCGGGTGGTTCGTCGACCGCATCGAAGGGGACCCGTCGAGCGTCATCGGAATCGGGTTGCCGCTCCTACGCGGATTGCTCGCCGAGGTCGGCGTCAGCATCGCGCAGCTGTGGGGCCACTGACCCGGCTGGCTTGCCGGCCGCCGCGCTCAAACGGGCCAAGCACAGCTCGGGTTCCACAAAAGGATGCAGGCTGGCGGTGTACGCGCCCGACTTGCCACCGCGATCCAGCGACTCCCGCAGCAACCCGAGATGTACACCGCAGACGACGTCGGAATGCGTCCGTGCGAGCTCCCGCAGCGGGCAGGCAGTCAGCCGAATAGTTGCGCTGTCCGGCGAATTGTTGTCCTCCGCTACGTACTTCGGCGCAAATCCCAGGTCGGCCAGTAGGTCGGTTGCCACAACCTTCGCGTCGTCGAGCGTCTCGATACGGCTCGGCACGTAGTCGATCTTCGTCGCCCATGCGCGGCCCGCGGCGACGGAGGCATCGAGCCGACGCTTGGAGTCCCCGCCAAGCTGATCGGCGAGCACGAGCGCCAACTCCTGGTACCCCACCGAATGCTGAACCGCGGTGTAGCCGATCCGTGGCCGCCCACGACCCCGCGGCGCCAGTTGCACCTGGTTCACCAGGGACTCCCGCGTCAGGACGTCGAGGTGAAACCGCACAGTCGTGACGTGCTGACCGGTCATCCGAGCTAGTTCCGCTGAGTCGAAAGGCTCGGTGGCACCGCGCAAAATCGCAAGCAAACGGCGACGCGGCCAAGAATCGGACACCCAAGACCCCCTTCGCGGGTGACATTATCGGATACTCGTGCTGTCCACTGCGGCAATGCTCGACCGAACGGCCAAATGTTTCCCGAACACGTTTCGATCGAATTCACGCCTACGATCGAGGTGATTCCACGGACAATTTCCGTGGCAGCAGAATTTGTCCGACTCCAACTGCCCGACGCATACTGCACGACCCTTACTGCCCGCCATAGTCAGGAGACTCGACGTTGTCTGTCGCGCCAGATCCCAACCGTGCATTCGAGACGTATGCCCACCCCGAGCGGTTGGTGTCCACCGAGTGGCTCTCGTCGAAGATCGGGAGCCCCGATGTGAAGATCGTGGAATCCGATGAGGATGTGCTCCTCTACGACATCGGCCACATTCCTGGTGCGGTGAAGATCGACTGGCACGTCGACCTCAACGATCCGGTCACGCGCGACTACATCGACGGCCAAGCATTCGCGGACTTGATGAGCCGCAAGGGGATTCGACGCGACGACACCGTGGTCATCTACGGCGACAAGAGCAACTGGTGGGCGGCCTACGCATTGTGGGTCTTCACTCTCTTCGGTCACGAGGATGTTCGCCTGCTCGACGGCGGCCGCAACGCGTGGTTTGCCGAAGACCGGGAAACCAGCTTCGACGTTCCCTACGGCGAACCCACCGACTACCCGGTGGTGCCGCGAGACGACACGAAGATCCGGGCGTTCAAGGACGACGTGCTCGATCACCTCGGCAAGGGCCCACTCGTCGACGTGCGCTCACCCCAGGAATACACGGTTGAGCGCACCCACATGCCCGATTACCCGGAGGAGGGCGCGCTGCGCGGCGGCCATATCCCGTCCGCCGTGAGCATCCCGTGGGCGAAGGCCGCGGCGGCGGATGGTCGTTTCCGGTCCCGGCCCGAGTTGCAGGAGATCTACGGCCAGTTCAAGCCGGACAACGACGTCATTGCTTACTGCCGGATCGGCGAGCGGTCGAGCCACACGTGGTTTGTGCTCACCTACCTGCTCGGATTCACCAATGTGCGCAATTACGACGGCTCCTGGACCGAGTGGGGCAACACGGTGCGAGTGCCGATTGTGAAAGGCGAACAGCCGGGGGAGGTTCCAGCGTTGTGACAGCACTGCCGGAATCCTTGGCCGAGATCGTCGACGACTTCGCCGCCGTCGACGGGCAGGACAAGCTGCAACTGCTGCTCGAGTTCAGCCGCGAATTGCCCGACCTCCCACCCGAACTCGAAGCGAGCGCGATGGAACCGGTGCCGGAATGCCAGTCACCGCTCTTCCTTTCGGTCGATGCGCATGACACGGCCCACGTTCGCCTGCATTTCAGCGCACCGCCCGAGGCGCCGACGACCCGCGGATTCGCGTCGATCCTGCACCAGGGGCTCGACGGACTCAGTGCCGTCGAGATCCTCGGCGTACCGGACGACTTCTACAACGCACTCGGCCTGGCTGACTCCGTGAGCCCCCTGCGTTTGCGTGGGATGTCGGCGATGCTGGCCAGGATAAAGAGGCATTTGCGCTGACCAGCGAGCGCAAAGCTACTGCTCAGTAGCCCTATGGCGGTCATCTGTCCCGATTGCCGTGACATACACTCCGTTGTGGTGCGCGGGCCCGATGCCGTGCAGAGAAACCTTGCGACCCCAGGAGGCTCAGTGCCCAATCATGCCAACGCGCACATCACGAAAGTGCTTGTAGCAAACCGCGGTGAGATCGCCGTGCGCGTGATCCGGGCAGCCAAAGACGCAGGTCTCGGCAGCGTTGCGGTGTACGCCGAACCGGATGCAGATGCACCTTTCGTGCGCCTCGCCGACGAAGCATTCGCGCTTGGCGGGCAGACCTCCGCCGAGTCCTACCTGGTCTTCGACAAGATCCTCGACGCCGCACGCAAGTCCGGCGCGGACGCGATCCACCCCGGTTACGGTTTCCTCTCCGAAAACGCCGACTTCGCCCAGGCTGTCATCGACGCCGGACTGATCTGGATCGGACCGTCGCCGCAGTCCATTCGCGATCTGGGTGACAAGGTCACGGCCCGCCACATCGCCGAAAAGGCCAAGGCACCGATGGCCGCCGGCACCAAAGATCCGGTGAAGAACGCCGACGAGATTGTCGCCTTCGCCAAGGAGCACGGCGTCCCCGTCGCCATCAAGGCGGCATTCGGTGGCGGTGGCCGCGGCATGAAGGTCGCCCACACCATCGAGGAGATCCCCGAACTGTTCGATTCGGCGACTCGTGAGGCCGTCGCCGCCTTCGGTCGAGGTGAATGCTTCGTCGAGCAGTACCTGGACAAGGCGCGCCACGTCGAGGCGCAGGTAATCGCAGATCAGCACGGCAACGTCATCGTCGCCGGAACCCGCGACTGTTCGCTGCAACGGCGCTTCCAGAAGCTCGTCGAAGAGGCTCCCGCGCCGTTCCTCACCGATGATCAGCGTGCCCGCATCCACGCCTCCGCCAAAGCCATTTGCAAGGAAGCCGGTTACTACGGCGCAGGCACCGTCGAGTACTTGGTGCAGGGCGACACCGTCTCCTTCCTCGAGGTGAACACCCGACTGCAGGTCGAGCACCCCGTCACCGAAGAGACCGCCGGCATCGACCTCGTCCGCCAGCAGTTCCGCATCGCCAATGGCGAGAAGCTGGAAATCACCGAGGACCCGATCCCGCGTGGGCATGCCTTCGAGTTCAGGATCAACGGTGAGGACGCCGGTCGTGGCTTCCTGCCCGCACCAGGACCCGTCACCAAGTTCGAGCCGCCCACGGGCCCCGGTGTGCGAGTGGACTCCGGTGTCGAGTCCGGCAGCGTCATCGGCGGACAGTTCGACTCGATGCTGGCCAAGCTCATCGTGTACGGGGCGACCCGCGACGAGGCGCTCGAGCGTTCACGTCGCGCGCTTGCCGAGTTCAACATCGAGGGCCTCGCCACCGTCCTCCCGTTCCACCGCCACATCGTGTCCAACCCGGCCTTCATAGGTCGCGTTCTCGAAGACGGCACGGCCGGTTTCGACGTCTACACCAAGTGGATCGAAAACGACTGGGAAAACACGATCGAGCCGTTCACCGCTGGTGAGCCCCTCGACGACGAGGACGAAGCCCCGCGGCAGAAGGTTGTCGTCGAGGTCGGCGGCCGGCGCGTCGAGGTCTCGCTCCCGGGTCAGTTCTCGATCGGCGGCGGTGGCGGCTCTGCGGCCGGTGTCGTGCGCAAGAAGCCGACGCCGCGCAAACGGGGTGGCGCCGCTTCCGGTGGCGCATCCGGTGATGCCGTGACTGCTCCGATGCAGGGCACTGTCGTGAAGGTTGCCGTCCAAGAGGGCCAGGAAGTCGCCGCAGGCGATCTGATCGTGGTGCTCGAGGCGATGAAGATGGAAAACCCTGTCAATGCGCACAAGGCGGGCGTCGTCACCGGCCTGTCCGTTGAGCCGGGCGCAGCGATCACGCAGGGAACGGTTCTCGCGGAACTCAAGTAACTGCGGCTTCGCCGCCTGTGCGCGTTTTTCACCCTCCTGAGGGTGAAAAACGCGCACAGTTCTTTTAGCCGAACATCCCGCCCCATCCTTGCGACGAACCGGATGACGATCCCGACGGAATCGGGGGCGCCGCACAGCCGTTGACGAGAATCGACTGGAATGTCGGGTGCCGATCGGGTGTGTTCGGTCCGAGGATCATCCGATACTCGACGTTGTACGTCGCCGTGGATGGCTTGTCGGGGTAGCCAAGCGTCTGCAGATTCTCGGTCTTGGTGCTGGT
>JBBSKP010000141.1:0-13444 GCA_038256175.1 Mycobacteriales bacterium | reverse complement strand
TCCTTGCCGTCGATCTCCACTTTCCAGTCGGTGCCGATGTGGCGCTTGACGGAGCGGATGGTGCGATCGACGTTGGTGACCGCCTGGTTCTTGGCGGGCTGGCCGACCAGCACCTCGCCATTCTTGGCGAAGGCGACGACCGACGGTGTGGTGCGTGAGCCTTCGGAGTTGGCCACGACTACTGGTTCGCCGCCCTCCAGAACGGAGACGACCGAGTTGGTGGTTCCGAGGTCAATACCGACCGCACGAGCCATTGTGTTCCTCCCAATTGTTGCGAGCGCCACGTTTGTGCCGCCCTGTACTACTCTGCGTCCATGCTGAGCGTGTTGCGCTCAATCTTGCCCGTCCCGAAGGTCTGAGTCAAAATCTAACTTGAGCGTACTGCACTCAACGCTGTCGTAGGAGTCAACGGGGGCTGTGCGGATTTTGTTCCCGGGCCGGCGCTCGCCGCCGAACTCGGACTTTCTGTTCGCACGATCTCGTCGCGATACGTGAGAAAGTCCGTGCTCGATGGGCCCGCTAGGCTCCGCATATGCGCTGGCTACTTCTACGTGGTTTCACCCGCGAACAACGTCATTGGGGAGAGTTTCCCGACATCATGGCGGAGTCGCTCGGCGAGCAGGTGGTGTGCATCGACGCCCCCGGCTTCGGCACCGAGGCAGAGCGCCGCTCGCCGTATTCGATTCAGGCCATCACCGACGACGTGCGAGCCAGGTTCGCAGAAATACGCGGCGACGACGAGTGGTCGGTCCTCGGGATCTCGCTCGGCGGCATGCTCACTCTCGATTGGTGCGCGCGCTACCCGGAGGACTTCGTGCGGAGCGTCGTCGTCAACTCCGCCGCCGCGAACGTCTCGCGACCGTGGGACCGATTCAGTGTGCCTGCGCTGAAGCAGCTGGTCGGCAGTCGGTTTCTCTCACCAGAGGATGCCGAACGCGCGGTTCTTAACATCTCGTCGAACCGCAAGGATCTCGACTTCGACTCCCTCTCAGAAACATTCGCCGAATGGAACGCCGAGAGACACCCGAGTCGGGCAAGCATCGCCGGTCAGGCAATCGCAGCCGCGTCGTTCCGAGCGGCGCCGAAACTGAACGTTCCCCTGCTTGTGCTGAGTTCGCGTGGCGATCGGCTTGTCTCGTATCGCTGCTCGGAAGGCCTCGCCGAACGATTCGACGCACCGCTGCAGTTGCACGACACCGCCGGCCACGACCTCGCACTCGACGACCCCGACTGGATTTGCCAACAGATCATCGAGTGGCGGGCGCGCGCGACGCAGCAGTGAGACTGCACTTCTTGGCAATGTGCAGCGAAGTGTGCGTGCGGATTCCGAAAGCTCACACATCCATTGCAGAGCTCCCACATCTATTAGCGACCGAATACCCGCGGGGGCTCTGCAATAGGGGTGTGCACCTCCAGCTGGCCCGCGCGCCGCGATGCCGTAGCCGCCGATGAGTCACTGCAATTGCCTGACGTCGTCGGCCGGCAGCCGAGAGCAAAGCTCGATGGAGGTCCGGCATCGGCACCTGCGCTCAGGCCACATCCGTCGCACTCAATCTCCGCAGCATGTACGCGACGGCATCTGCACTCGCGGCAGCTTTCGACTCGGGCCATCACCGACGACGTGCGAGCGAGGTGTCACCGAAGTGCGCAACACGCGGCGCCGAAAATCTCGTCGAACCGCAAACATCTCGACTTCGACTCCCTCGCAAAAACATTCGCCGAGTGAATGCGGAACGACACCCCCGTCCGGCAAGCGTCGCTGGGAAGGCAATCGTCGCAGCGCGTTCCGGGCAGCGCCACATCTGAACCTGCCGCTGCTGTGCTGAGTTCGCGGACCGATCGGCTCGGCAATTCGTCCACAGCGGAGCCTCGGTCTACTTCACCCCGCAGGCTGAGCTAGCTGAGCAACCACAACGAAGTTGTTGTCCGTTGGTTCTCCGTCAATGACATCGCAGTTCGCCAAGATCAAGCGGCCGGCAATCGACTTGCGGAGTTCGTGTTCACCGAGCAGCGATCCCTTCGGTAGCGGGCCAACACTTTCCACTGCGTACTCCAGGACGCCGTTGGGTGTGCGAAGCAGTACTCGGTCTCCCGGCTGGACTACGCGAAGCGATCGAAAGGGAGCAGCGCGCTTAGAGTAATTGTGGCCAACCACCACTACGGTCTGCGTCGTGGCCGTTCCCGGCAGCCCACTCTCGCCCCACCACACGGGCAGTTCGTTGACCGGATTCAAGCGTTGCCCACTCGCCCCTCCTCTCATCAACTTCTCCGGATTGAGTGCGCTACTCAAATAGGTCAGCCCGGCCGATGATCGGAGTTCGATTTCTATCGGCTCGGCCGGTTCGACAGCCGCACCAATCGGTGGAGCCGCGGAAATATGCGGCTCCACCGGTGCACGATCCGGCGGTGGTAGCGAGACGGTTCCTTGCGCGCACCCCGAGGCCAGGCAGACCAGGACCGCTACCACCAACCAATGACGTGCCCTACGACGCGGCAACATCTGCCACGCTGCCCTTGCGCCTGCGACGAATCACCAGGGCGCCCGCAGCAGCTGCGGCGCCCAGTGCCCCAACCCCGACTAATGCGATAGGCAACTTGGATCCGCCGTTCGGCGAGTCGCCAAGGGCAAGGTCGACTGGCGGAAGTTCACCGGCGAGCACGCCAACGCCGTTGGCATCGGATTTGTAGTAATCGACGACCTCGAACGTGCCGGTGGCGGGGAAGATACCGACCAGCTTCATACCGGTCTGATTAACGACGACCGTCGTCGCGTCGACCTTCGTAACCCCGACAGCATCGAAGATGTGACCACCCAAGTTCATAGCCACATCGAGCTGTAGACCGCTCTTGATCGCTGCATCGAGATTCGCCTTGAGATCTGCCTGTGCCTGGAGAGCCAGCTTCACAGCCGCGTTCGCGGCATCGAGCTTGGCCTGGGCGTCCAGGGCGAACTTCGCAGCCGCATCGGCGTCCACTTTCGCCTTCAACGCCGCGTCGAGGAGCGCCTGCGTTTGCAAGTTTGCCGTCGCCGCGCTGGCGACGTCGGCTGCCGACTGCGCCTGGGCAGACGCATCCAATGCCACTTGGGCCGCGAGCTTAGCGTCTTTCGCAATCGCCTCCGCGGTGGCCGCGACTGCCACTGCAGCCTTTGCCTCGGCGGCGAGCTTGTTTGCTTCCGAAACGGTCACAAGTGCGGCAGCCTTGGCCGCATTGATCTCGATCTTGACCTTATTCGCGAGAGCGGCCTCGAGCGCCACATTGGCAGCACTGGCATGCTGCGCCGCCACATCAGCCGCGGCCTTTGCCTTTGCTGCTACATCTGCGAGCGCGTTCGCCTCCACCCGGGCCTGCGCCGACAGTTCTACTGTTGCGCTGACATCCGCACCGGTAGCGGCGGCCGCCTTCGCTTCGAGGGCGACGGCTTTCTCCTCGGCTACCCGCGCGGCGGCAAGTGCGTCCTCAGCGGTCTTTTTTGCCGCATCCGCTGCGGATTGCGCGGCTGTGGCATCGACCTGGGCTTGGGCAACGATTTGCGTAGCGACAACAAGATCCTGATTGGCTCGAGTCGACGCCACAGCGGCCTGCGTTGCATCGACTCGCGCCTGAGTGGCGACCACAGTTGATTGGGCAGCGGCGTCGTTGGACTGCGCGGCGGCCTCGATTGCCCTGGCGTGATCTTCCTGCGCTGCCGCTGCCGCATCCGCTGCCACCTTCGTAGACAGCTCGGCCTGCGCCCGCGCGTTCAGATCCACTTCGGAAAGGGTGGCTGCGCCATTGGCGTTCAGTCCTGCGGTGCCCTCACCCTGGACCTGTCCACCGCCGCTGCCCTGCGTCGACGGCAGCTTCACGTCGGGCACCTTCACGTCCGGCACCTTCACGTCCGGCACCTTCACTTCCGGCACCTTCACTTCCGGCACCTTCACTTCCGGCACCTTCACTTCCGGCACCTTCACGTCCGGCACCGGCGGCACCGTCACCGGCAACTTCAAGCCAGGGTTCAGACTTCCGTTCAGGTCCAGGCCTCCGTTCAGGTCCAGCCCCCCCTGTCCACCGGGCGCTGGCGCAGTCGAGGTCGCTGGCTGAGCGGACGCGGCTATGGGTGCGCTGACTGCAAAGGCGAGTGCGAGTACGGCACCGGCAGCCGACATGCGGACCCGTCTAGCCTTGACTATGGATCGCTCCGACATCAGTTATGACCTTTCATTCATCGACTTGTGGGCTAGGCCGCCGTTGTTCCAAATACGGGCGCAACGGGGAGACAGTAGCGGCAAACAGAGCCAGCGCCGCCGAGGTGGCGGCTCGTTAAGTGCCTGCCCGGATGTCGTGGCCAGACGCCGAAGCGTTACGCAGAGGCCGACTGTATCGACTGTGGACACGTGCCCTCAGCGCGCGGTAATACTCCGCGCGGCAGCCACCTGTCGAGAGCGATCGGCGCGTTCCTGCCGCCTCTCGCGCCACGGTTGCTTCAACCTGGGCCCCGGCGAAGGCTGACCCAGTCCCTATCGTGAGGTAGGTGCTCGCCTGTACATTCGGCCAAGATGGTGGAACATCACGAAGCGCGTATCCGTCTACGGTTCGCAGCTCGTGTAACCGAGGCGGCTCCGCGAGCGACACCACACGGGGAACCGCGACAAGCGAACAGAACTTAACCGATGTCCGGGGACGGCGTAACCGCGCCTGCGACCCACATCGAAACGAGGTACAGGTATGGCAACGGGTCTAGGTCTGCGAATCGGAGAATCCGAGAGTGTCGCGGCCATTGTGACCTCCGGCCGTGAGTCCGAACCGGAGTACGTAGTCCGCGAGACTGTGCTGCACATGTCCGACAACGGCGACAGCGCGCTCGGCGGGACACCGCCTGAGGTCCCCTCGCGCACAGTGTCGGGATTCCTGGCTCACGTCGGCGATCCAGCCGGGATCGTCGTCGACGACGGTGCCGCATTTCGCGCCGAGGACCTCGTTGCTACCGCAATGTTTTGTTTGATCAACCTGTCGTCGAGCAAGCTCGTCGCGCCCACTGAGATCCACGCGTCCTACCCGGCCGATTGGTCCGGCGATGCCGTCGACGCATTGCGAGACGCACTCGACTACCTGGGCCTCGGTTCCTTGACACTCACAGCGGCGGCCAATGGTGTGGCGGGTAAGGAGGCGGCCCTAGGTGCCGCGTCGACCGCGCTCACTGCCGCAATCGCCGGCGTAGGGATATCGGGCAACGAATTCGCCCAACTGCCGACCGAGGAGTTGCCGCTCGCGCAGGCCTTGATTGCAGGCCCCATGGTCGCGGCGCTGGCCTACTCCACTGTCGGCGGTCCATCGGTCGCCGCAGCGCCACCCCCCGAAGCCGAGGAAGTCACGGATAAGGCCGCCGTTGTCGAACCGACGTCGTCAGGCCGTCGCAAGCCGGTAATGATCGCAGCGTCCGTCGCCGGCGCTCTCGCGATCGTTGGCGGCATATTCGCGGTCCTCGCCCAGAGCACCGCGACAACCGACGTCCCCAAAATTCAGGACGCCAACAACGAGTCGGCGACAACTACTGCCGGCGCACCTGCAGCCCCGGTCGTATTCCCGACTACAACTGCGCCTGCCCCTCCGCCACCGCTGGCACCGGCTCCGCCGCCGCAGCCCGTCACGGTGTACGTCACCGCCGAGCCGCCACCACCGCCGCCGCCTCTGCCGACACCTCTGCCAAGCGCACCGCCGACGACGAGCCAGCCCGTTGCGACGACGACCCCGCCAACCACTACGGCGACAACCCAACCGACGCCTACGCCGACAGTCGGCGAGACGACAACGACGCCGCAGCCACCACCCAACGGTTTCTACTTCGAATACACCCCGCCACAAAACCTCCCACCAGCAGGACTCATTACGCCTGGGTGAGTGGCCCCGTCGGCATACCGTGAAGCAATGACGCGAAAGTGCCCTAAGGTGGGTCGCTGATGCACCTCCTGTGGACGAAGGGCTTTCATGCGTAAGTTGGTGGCGCTTCGCGCTGCGGTGGTTGGGGCCACGGCTATGCAACTCATTGCCCTGTCCGTCTTCAGTTCGCTCGCACCTGTCGCGAATGCCGAACCGACGGCTCAAAGCCCCGTACAGCTGGCCGTCGCTGACCTGCCACCCGAGCTCGTCGAAGCCGTCAACCGCGACCTGAAGATCAGCGCAACCGAGTACCTGAACCGCGCAGCCAAGGCTCAGGAGCTCGGTTCGTACGCTCGCGAGTTCCGCGCGGAGTTCCCACATTCGTTCGCCGGCGCGTGGATGGGTCAGGACGGGCTACCAGTAGTCGCTGTGACGTCGACCGAGGCCGCCAAGATCGCGGCCAGTGCCGGCTACCAGACCCGTCTTGCGCCTATTTCCGCCGACACCCTCGAGCAGTCGCTCGCAGAGCTCAACCGCTGGATTTCCGCGCTGCCCCGCGAGCTGGCGTCGATGGTCAACTCGACCGCCATCGATGTTTTCGACAACCAGATCGTGATCGACATCGCCAACAGCCCGCTCGGCAAGATCCTCAACCTCCCGACGCTGCTCGCCAACATCAAAGTGATCCTTTCGCCGGGCGGCGGTGGGCCAGTTGACAATCGGCCGATGGGCGGAGACTCCTACATCACCTCGAAGGTCGCGCTGAAAGACACACCGCTCGCGGAGATCGGTGTCTGCTCGTTCGGTTTCAACGCCGTCGACGCCGGCGGTAACGCTCTCAACATCAGCGCCGGTCACTGCGATCCCAATGTCGGCAACGGCTATGGAGACGCCCCCGTCTTCGTTCCCAACCCGCGCGATATCGACAACAGCCCTCAGGTCGGCGTTATGTCTCGGTCGAGCCTCGGTGGCCCGCCGGGCGGACTCGATTACTCGATCATCACGTTTAACCCGCGTGCGGTGCGCGGCGGGATGGATCGGCCTGTCGTACGAGGCGCCAATGGGACAACCCTGACGGTCACGGGTACAGCTCAGCCTGTCACCGGCGCGCCGGTGTGCAAGTCGGGTCAGACCTCGACGTTCACGTGCGGAATTGTCGCTGCTGACCGTGTCGAGACCCAGCTGTTCACCGACGACGGCAACAGCCGGATCGTGCGAGGGTTCGCGAACACCGCGTGCACGCTCGCAGGCGACAGCGGTGGCGCCATCGTCACCGGGACCCTTGCGCTCGGCATCACCAGTGGGTCCAACGCCGCAAACGCACCGAGTTGCAACGACGCGAACCTCGTCCTCGCTCCAGACGGTGGGACGGCGAGCCTCGGCATTCCGATCAGGGAAATTCTCGCGAGCGTCGATTCCACATCGGGCGGCGGAACCGGCTCCGGCATCCAGGTCCGGACTAGCCCGAACGCTGCCTGAACCGGTCCGCCCGCGCTGGACACCGGTCGATCACGATTGCGTTGCCGAGTGGGATTCGTGGGAATCAGGCCATATAGTCCCCTGAGAATGTTGTGGGGCTGGCATGGAGTTCCAGCCGAAAACGAGAGGCCCTCCATGCGAAGCTCGACTGCTCGCCGAGCCGTTGTGTTCGGTTCTACTGCTCTCCTTTTCCTCGGGCCAGCAGTGGCGATGTCGAACGCTGACCCCGTTCCCAACGTTGATCCCGGCGTCGCGAGTCCGGCGTCGAATTTGCCCGCCCAGTTGATCGAAGCGATCGGTCGCGATCTCAAGCTGACCGGCCCCGAGTACCTGCACCGCGCCGATCTTGCGCAGCGGTTAGGCGCGTTCGCAGCGACAGCGCGCACGCAATTCCCTGACGTCTTCGGCGGTTCATGGCTCGACGAGCAGGGTCAGGCGATCATCGCGCTGGCCGACGGTCCAACCAATGCTGCCGCGCGTACCGCAGTCGAGTCGGCGGGCTTTACGGTCAAGGACGTGTCCAAAAGCGAATCGGCGCTGAGCGCTGAGAAGCAAGCCTTCGACACCTGGCTTTCCGGCCAGCCCAACGAGATCGCGCAGCTGATCCACGCCGTTGCCATCGACACGGTGAACAACGCGCTCGCAGTGCGTATCGACGGGGTAGCGAACGGACTGCAGCTCCCAGGCTTCCTCGATTCACTCCGCGTTCTCATTGCCCCGCCCGCGATCGCCATCCCCCCGGCTCCTGCACCGACGCCGGCGGATATTGCCGGCGCTCTTCCGCGTGATGCCCTGGCCGCCGGTGACGGCTATGCCGCGGTGAACGGGAATTCGTCGCTGCGTTGTTCACTCGGCTTCAACGGCACGAACGCCGCAGGCAAGGTCGTCAATATTTCGGCAGGGCACTGCGACCCGAACCTTCCCGCCTCGGGCACTTCCAGCGCATCGGGTGTATTCGAATTGCGGCCGCTCGACGCACGTGGACCGCGAGTCGGCACATTCGAGAAGTCGAGCTTGGACAACCACGACTATTCGATTATTCGAATCTCGGACGAGGCGATTCCGCGCTTCGAGAACAATGGAGTCCGAGTGCCCGCCGCTGCACCGGTCGCTATCGATGGCATCGCAGTTCCCGTCATTGGCGCCCCGGTATGCAAGTCGGGCGCCCGGACTGGATTCAGCTGCGGCGTTGTGAATGCAGTGGATCAATCCGTTGCAGTTGGCGAGCGGCATCTGAACAACGCATTCTCGGCCACCATTTGCGCCCTGCCGGGCGATAGCGGCGGCGCCGTGGTCACAGGCACCAAGGCGCTGGGCATCTCGAGCGCTTCGACGGTGGCCGAGTACCCGATCTGCGAGATCCCGAATCTGCTCGGACCGTTCACCGGCAACGAACCCCAGCTGTTCTCGATGCCGATCAGCGTTGTCCTCGCCGAGAACCCTGGATTGAAGGTTCGCACCTCCTAGCTTGTGTGACATACATCCCACTGGTCTCCCCGTACGAGAGAAGTTCGCGATCAGCGCTGCGCCCGAATGGGACTTCTGATCCGACTAAGCATTACCTTTGCCGACCAGGCAATTTCGCACCACATAGCGTTGCGTCCGAAGCACGCAGTTGTAGTTCCGACGAGCGGCTTTGCGGCGCGCCGAAAACCTGGTCCGAACATTGCGAATATGCCCGGGTAGAAGGCTATCGTCGCGTTAACGACTATTATGTTACTGGCGAGTAACTTACTGCCGTTTAAGATGATTAGCTGTTCGGGTGGCACGGACGCCGCCCCAGAAGAAAGGTCGCGACATGAATGCCCTGACGATCACGTTGGGCACGATTGGTGCATTGCTCAGCATCTTGTGTTGGGCATCCTTCCTCGGTGGCGCCAACGGGATGTTCCGCACGATCAGGCTCGGACAGGGAGCCCCCGATCGGTGGCGGCCATTCATTCCGCGCTTCAAGACGATGATCATCGAGTTCATCGCGCACTCGCGGATGGTCAAATTCCGCACCGTCGGCTGGGCGCACTGGCTGGTGATGATCGGCTTCCTCGGCGGCTTCCCGCTGTTCTTCGAGGCATACGGCCAGACCATCAACCCCGAATTTCACTGGCCGCTGATCGGCGACACGTTCCTCTGGCATCTCTGGGACGAGATCCTCGGCATCGGCACTGTCATCGGCATCGTCACCTTGATCGTCATCCGGCAGCGCAACCACCCGCGCAACGCCGAGCGCCTCTCCCGATTCTCCGGTTCGCGGTTCCTGCCCGCGTACACGATCGAGGCGATCGTGTTGATCGAGGGCCTCGGCATGATCTTCGTGAAGGCCGGCAAGATCGCCACGTACGGCCACAGCAACGCCGGGTCGGACTTCTTCACGATGCAGGTAGCAAAGCTCCTGCCCGCGAGCCCCGTCATGGTCTCGGTCTTCGCACTGGTCAAACTGCTGTCCGGCAGCTTGTTCCTCCTGCTGGTCGGACGGAATCTGAACTGGGGCGTTGCGTGGCACCGGTTCTCGGCGTTCCCCAACATCTACTTCAAGCGTGAAGCCGATGGTGGCGTCGCGCTCGGCGCTGCCAAGCCCATGATGTCCGGCGGCAAGGTCCTCGTGATGGAGGACGCCGATCCTGACGTCGATGCGTTCGGCGCCGGCAAGGTCGAAGACTTCAGCTGGAAGGGCTGGCTGGACTTCACAACGTGCACCGAATGCGGTCGCTGCCAGTCGCAGTGCCCCGCCTGGAACACCGGCAAGCCCTTGTCGCCGAAGCTGCTCATCATGTCGTTGCGTGACCACGGCTACGCCAAGGCCCCGTATCTCCTTGCCGGCGGCAAGAAGGACATGGGTGGCGACGAGGTAGGCCTGGTCGACGCGGATGGCAAACCCGACGAAGCTGCACTGGCAAAGGTCCCCCAGTCCGCGCGTGACGAGGCCGAACGGCCCCTGATCGGCGATCTCGAGGCTTTGGGCATCATCGACCCCGAGGTGCTGTGGAGTTGCACCACCTGCGGCGCGTGCGTCGAGCAGTGCCCGGTGGACATCGAGCACGTCGACCACATCATCGACATGCGGCGCTACCAGGTGCTGATCGAGTCGGAGTTCCCGTCCGAGCTTGCGGGTCTGTTCAAGAACCTCGAGAACAAGGGCAACCCGTGGGGCCAGAACTCCAAGGACCGGCTCAACTGGATCAGCGAGATGGACTTCCCGATCCCGGTCTACGGCCAGGACGCGGACACATTCGACGACTACGAGTACCTCTTCTGGGTCGGTTGCGCAGGCGCATACGAGGACCGGGCCAAGAAGACAACGAAGGCAGTCGCCGAGCTACTCGCGACCGCAGGCGTGAAGTTTATGGTGCTCGGCGCCGACGAGACCTGCACGGGCGACTCGGCACGACGCGCGGGCAACGAATTCCTGTTCCAGCAGTTGGCCATGCAGAACATCGAGACGCTGAACTCGGTGTTCGAGGGCGTCGAGCAGAGCAAGCGCAAGATCGTCGTCACGTGTGCGCACTGCTTCAACGCCCTCGGCAATGAATACCCCGAGGTCGGCGGCGCCTACGAGGTCGTGCACCACACTCAGCTGCTGAATCGCCTTGTGCGCCAAAAGAAGCTGATCCCCGTCGCCTCACCTGGTGAAGACGTCACCTACCACGACCCTTGCTACCTCGGCCGGCACAACAAGGTCTACGATGCTCCGCGTGAACTGATGGCGGCCGCAGGGTCGAACCTTCGGGAAATGCCGCGGCACGGCGAACGGTCCATGTGCTGCGGCGCCGGTGGTGCGCGGATGTGGATGGAAGAGCAGATCGGTAAGCGCATCAACCTCGATCGCGTCGACGAGGCCCTGAGCACCGCACCGACAAAGATCGCGACCGGCTGCCCGTTCTGCCGCGTGATGCTGACCGATGGCGTCACAGCTCGCCAAGCCGACCTCCAAGGCGTCGGCGTCGAAGTTGTCGACGTCGCACAGCTGATGCTCGGCTCGATCAAGCGTCTCGAACCCGCCGAACTCACCGAGCTCACCAAGGTGACGCCACGGGAGAAGCCCGCTGCTGCAGCGGTAGTCAAAGCAACGGTCGTCGAGGAGGAACGCGCCGAAGAGGTCGAGCAGGCCGCTGAGGCGCCCGCCGCACCCGCTGGCAAGGGCCTTGCGATGAAGGGTCTGGCGAAGGCACCAGGAGCTAAGGCACCAGGAGCTGCACCTGCTGCTGCTGAGGCGCCCGCTGCCAAGGGCCTTGCAATGAAGGGGCTAGCAAAAGCACCCGGGGCAAAAGCACCAGGAGCTAAGGCACCGGCCGCCGCTGCACCAGGAGCCGAAGAAGCACCCGCCGCCGAAGCACCTGCCGCCCCAGCACCCAAGCCCAAGGGCCTCGCCATGAAGGGCCTCGCCAAGGCACCGGGGGCAAAAGCGCCGGGAGCCAAGCCCGCAGCCGCTGCACCAGCAGCAACGCCCGAGCCTGCTCCTGAGGCACCCCAGGCTGAAGCAGCCGAGGAATCGCTGCCGACGGTGAAGCCGAAGGGGCTCGCAGTGAAGTCCGGCTTCAAGAAGCCGGGCGCACGAGCTGCAGCGGTAGCACCCGCAGCCGAACCGGAAGCTCCAGCTGCGGAAACTCCGGCGGCTGAGGTCGAGGAAGCTGTCGAAGTTGCGGAAGCGCCGAAGGCGGAGACGTCGAACGGTGACACCCCACCACCACCACCGCCGCCGGCAAAACCAGGCGGACTCGGTTTCAAGTCCGGCGCGAAGGCTCCGGGCCGCAAGAATTAGTCCATCGACGGACGCCTCTCTCGTGAACTTCACGAGAGGGGCGTTCTCATTGTAAGCCCACACACCCATTGCAGGGCTCCCACCCCAATTCACGCAGCAGTAGATGTGGGAACCCTGCAATGGATGTGGGGACTCCCCCGTCCACCAGTCTGAAGTCGGGCTGAAAGTTATCCACAGGCGACGCAAATCCCCAGGTCGCTCAAAGCTCGGCACGAGGGCCATGCGGCACGCTGACAGCCATGGGGGCACACATCATCTCGCGCAGCGATGCGCTGCAACGCGGAGTCAGCGACGGCGAACTCCAACGACTATGCAAATCGGGCGCCTGGAAACGGTTGGGTCCAGGCTTGTTCACACCTCAAGCGGACTTCGACGCGGCCGATCCGGTGGCTGCACACCGCCTCCTCGCTGAATCGCTGCTGCGCGCGTCGGCGGCGGATGCCGCACTCAGTCACCAGTCAGCCGGTGTGATGCACCGCGTCGAATTGTGGAATACGCCGCTCGACGTCGTTCACATGACGAGAAACCGCAGCCATGGCGGGCGCAAGTCCGAGCGGCGGCACGTGCACTCGTGCGCGCTGCATCCAGATGACGTCACGGAAGTCGACGGTCTGCGAGTCACAAGCATCGCGCGCACGATTCTCGACCTCACCAGGTCGATTCCGTTCGAGCAGGCCGTCGTGGCCGGCGACAACGCACTCCACACCCTCGACGTCACATCAGCAGACCTCGAGCAGGCAATCGCGGCGGTGCCGAACCATCCAGGGAACCGCCGGTCACGCCGAGTGCTCGACCACTTGGACGGCCGGTCAGAAAGTGTCGGCGAGTCACGCAGCCGCGTGCTGTTCATCCGTGAGCAGCTACCTGTTCCCGAGATGCAGGCGGACTTGTTCACACCGGACGGACTTCACCTCGGTCGAGTCGACTTCATACTCGAAAAGTTCGGCATCGTAGGCGAATTCGATGGGAGAGTGAAGTATGGGCGATTCGTGCCCGAAGGTCAGACACCTGCCGACGTGTTGTGGGCCGAGAAGAAGCGTGAGGACGCGATCCGTGCAATGGGCTGGCAGGTCGTGCGCTGGACCTGGGAAGAGCTGCGGACTCCGGAGGTGATCGTCCGCCGAATCCTCGACGCCATCGAACGGGCACAGCTATCACCCGCACCGCGCGGCTACGTCCGCTATGCGACACGTCCTTAGCACTCACCACCTAGGAGCGTGGGTCTGAATTGCCTATTCACGCTTGCGGCGGGGGCGACGCGCGGCGGCCTGGGGCGTATCGGGGTGTAGGTCGTCGATGACCGAGGACTGCCGAGATGACGGGTGCGAGGGCTCGGGACTGCCGAGGTGG
>JBBSKP010000140.1:0-13458 GCA_038256175.1 Mycobacteriales bacterium | reverse complement strand
CACGCTGCGAACCGATAGGCTCAGCCATGGCTCGTGGGACTTCCTGTGGTGTTGTGCGTAGACAACACACATCGCAGCAGACCCACGGGCCTTCATCGTGTTACGACACCACCAAGGTTTCACGCGCTACCGGGAAGAGCCGCCAAACACGCTGCCTCGAAGGAGGAGAGAACGGCGATCGCGCGGTTGTTCTGGTTCACCATGGAGGTCGGCGTTGTCCTCGAGGAGGGTCGCCCGCGAGCGTGCGGTGCTGCCATTTTGTCCTCGGTCACGGAGATGGAGTCCTTCGTGGATGCGGAGTTGAGGGACTTCCGGGTCGAGGAGGTAATCGCCCACGAGATCGACGATCGCATCTGTCAACCGGTCCTTTTCGTCGCCGATTCGGTCAGCCAGATGATGGCTGACGTAAGGCGTTTCATCGGGACACATGTCGGTTCGTGACACTGCACACTCTCACTGTGGGAGTCGCGCAGGAACGAATCGCCGATCGTGGCCACGCCTGCGCCCGCACCGCCGAGCGCTTGGGAATTACGGTGGTTGACGTGTCGAGCAGTGTGCGTCGAAATGGCAGCGCAACATTTGATGCTGACACGTTCGAATTGTCGGTCGCGCAGTCAGAATTGTGGCTGGCGCAGCAACTTCACCCGACAGTGTCGTTTTCCATCTCTCAATACACCGATCTGCACGGACCCATCGATCTCGGACTGCTACAGCGCTGCCTGCGTCGAGCCGGCGGCGAATTGGAGTCGCCACATTTGCGATTCGCGGTCGTCGACGGCCGACCACGCCAATACGTCGACCACGACCTGCTGACGGGGTTCGATTGCGTCGACTTGAGCGATCGCCCCGATTCAGACCACGCCGCTCGCGTGTGGATGAGCCAAGACCTCCAGGCCGCCATCGATTTGTCGGGCCCCGACGTCACCAGAATGGTGATGTTTACCCTCGGCCCAGACCGATACCGCTGGTACACACGCAGCCACCACATCGCGGTCGACGGCTTCGGCGCCGCCCAACTGTTGCAGCGAACGGCCGAATTGTATTCCGCCGCAACCGAAGGGCGTACCGCTCCACCGTGTCGGGCCATGAGCCTGGCCGAGATTGTGGCAACCGAGCAGCGGTATCGGTCCTCGCCGCGATTCGCCGCCGACCGCGAGTACTGGGGTGAGCAACTCGCCGGCCTGAATCACGTGACAAGGCTGACCGATCGATACGCTGCACCGTCGGCGCGGCCACTCATCGCGCACGCAACTGTCGACGAAGCGACAATGGCCTCGCTCGATGCCGCTGCCAGCCGGTACGGCACCGGAATTGCCGAAGTTTTGGTCGCGGCGGTGACCGGATTCCTAGCCCAAATGACCGGTGACAGCGATATCACGGTGTCACTGCCCGTTGCCGCCCGCACCAGCGGGGGCCTGCGGCGATCGGCGGGGATGGTCTCGAACGTGGTGCCCTTACGCGTGCGAGGTGTAGCCGAGAGCACGGTCGGGGACTTAGTCCAGCAGTTGCGCCTCAACATCATTGGGGCGTTGCGCCACCAAATGTATCGGCATGAAGACCTGCTCCGCGACCACGGTGTGGGTCTGACCGGTCGTGGAGGCTACGGCCCGCTGATCAACGTCCTCACGTTGCCCGACAGCATCGGGTTCGGTGCGGCGCGCGGTCGGGCGCACCTGCTCTCGGCCGGGCCGGTTGAGGATGTGGCGATCGGCTGCTACCGATTCGGTTCCGGACCCCTCAGCATCGATTTCCATGCCAACCCTGGCCTTTACAGCGCAGTTGAGCTGGATCGGTATCGACAGCAGTTCATGGCCTGGCTTTCACCATTCCTGGGCTCCTCGGCCGAGGAGAGGGTGTTCGCCGTAGCAGACACACGGAGCATCGCCGCCTCGCAGCACCGTCGCCGACCGCAGTTGCTGCCGGAGTTGCTCGCGGCCGGGATCGGAAACGGTGAACAGATTGCACTGAGCGGGCCGGACCGGTCGGTGTCTTATCGCGAACTCGACGAGTTGACCGCCCAGTGGGCGCGTGAGCTGATCGCGCACGGTGCCGGGCCGGAAGTCGTTGTCGCGGTGGCGTTGTCCCGGTCGGTGGAATCGGTCATGGCATTGTGGGCAGTTGCGCGAGCGGGTGCGGTGTTCTTCCCGGTCAACCCCGCCGATCCACCGGCGCGTGTGGCGAAGCTCATCGCCGATTCACGGGCAACGCTGGGAATTACCCTGACCGGGTGGCGCACACCCCTGGCGGCCACGACGGTCGATTGGTTGCTGCTCGACAGCGACGAGTTCTCCCGCGCCGCGACGTTACAGTCGGTCGCAGCGGTGACCGATGCGGATCGGATCAGACCGCTGCGTGCCGCTCACCCGGCCTATCTGATCTACACCTCCGGATCCACCGGTGAACCCAAGGGTGTGCTGAGCACCCACGAGGGTCTGGCAGACCTGAGCGACGAACTGGTCGCCCGTGGTCGAATCTGCACGGAATCGGTCGTGCTGCTGGCACATTCGCCCTACTGTGACGCATCGATGCTGGAATATCTGTCCGCATTCGTGTCGGGGGCGACGTTAGTCGTGTTGGCGCCGGACATCGTGGCCGGCGAACTGCTTTCCCAGGTGATCGAGCATGATGCGATCACCCATTTGAACGTCACGCCGACCATTTTGGCGACGCTCGACCCGCATCGATTGACCTCGTTGCAGGCCGTCACCGTCGGCGGCGACAAATGCCCGCCCGTGCTCGCCGGCCGCTGGGCGAACCGGGTGCCCATGTTCAACTCTTACGGCCCGACCGAAGCCACCGTGGTAGTCACCCACACCGGCGCGCTCGACCCGAACGCGGCGATGACGATCGGCGGGGCACTGCCGGGAGTCCAGATTCTGGTGCTGGATGCCGGGCTGCGCCTGGCGCCGCGTGGTGCCCGCGGCGAACTGTATCTCGCAGGTGACGTGTTGGCGCGAGGGTATTTGGGACGCCACGCGATCACAGCGCATTGTTTCGTTGCAAACCCACACGGGCCCAGGGGAACCCGAATGTATCGCACCGGCGACGTGGTCCGCGAGCAACCCGATGGCACGCTGGAATACCTCGGACGAAGCGATGTCCAGATCTCGTTACGTGGGCAGCGAATCGAACCGTCCGAGGTCGAGCGCGCGCTTGCGGCAGACGAGGCAGTTGATCAGGCTGTAGTGCGGATCTGGAGTTCCGAGACGCTCGGCGACCGGTTGATCGGCTATGTCGTTGCCGCAGAGCAGGAACGGTTTGACCGCACCGCCGTACTGGCGCGGTTACGGAAGGTCTTGCCGCCCGCGATGATTCCGGCAGCGTTGGTGCCGTTGAGCGCGATACCGATCAACCCGAGCAGCGGCAAGGTCGATCGATCCGCGCTGCCCGATCCACAACTGCAGCCGCGCCCAGCGTTTCGGCCGCCGACATCGCAGGTCGAGCGCGCTGTGGCAGCTGCGATCGCTGAAGTGACCGGAGTGCCTGGTATCGGTCTGGACGACAATTTCTTCGAACTTGGCGGCAACTCGTTGCTAGGTGTGGATCTGTGTCAGCGGCTATCGGAGCAGACCGGCGTTGCAGTGGCGATGGCGTGGCTGTTCACGCCGACGGTGCAAACTCTGTCCACCGCAATCGAATCCGCGGCGGTGTGCGCGGATGGTGATGTGGCAGTGGGTAGTTCGGCTCTGGAGACGATCCTTTCATTGCGTACCACCGGTTCAGGTACGCCGTTGATCTGCCTACATTCGGCCGTACCGTTGTCGTGGTGTTACACCGGCCTGTTGCAGTACGTCTCTGACCGGCCGATCTACGGGCTGCAGTCCCCAGATACGCGACGGGGCCACACCGTCGAGGAACTGGCCGAGGCGTATCTGCACGAACTCACCCGCCTGCGACCGGAGGGTCCGTACCACCTGTTGGGCTGGTCGCTGGGCGGCCAGCTCGCGCACGCTCTCGCGGTTGCGCTGCGCGCCCATGGGCACGACGTGGGCCTGCTCATCATGCTCGACAGCGTGGCTTTCGCCGACGGCGCACCCCAGCCGGAGCCGCCTACCGTGCGTGATCTGGTCACTCACCTACAGGGCAACGAGCTCGACACTCCCGACAACCGGCCGCTCACCCTCGACGACGCTGTCGACCTGCTCGCCAACACCGCCGGGCCCGGTCGTGGGTTGACCCGTCAGCAGCTAGAACGCCTCCACCAGGGATATGTCGACTGTGTTGGCATGTCCCCGCGCTACCGGCCGGCGGCCCACGACGGAGACCTGCTGTACTTCTCGGCAAACAAAGGGATTACCGGTCAACTCACCGGCGATATGTGGCGACCCTACATTTCTGGACAGATCACCGAGCACTCCATCAATGTCGCTCACGCCCAAATGACCAACCCCGACGCCCTCGCGGTCATCGGACCGATCCTGAATGCCGAATTGAATCGGCGACAAGCAGAAGGGAAAGACCTGTGAGCAAGTATTCCGGTGCGATCGCGGCATCCGCGGTATCGGTCGCCTCATCGGTTTTGCTGGCGACACGTCGGCCAAAACTCTTCGGACTACGTCTGCCGCGATCGGTGCTGGCAAGCATCGCGGCACTAAGTTTGGTGGTCGCCGTTAACGAGAGCATCGGTAAGCCGGTGATGTTTCTGCGTTGGTCGTATGTGCGGTTCCTGCTCGGCCTACGGCACATGGGCGCCACCTGGCAGGTCGGTGACGGTCGCGAACAAGCATTGGCTGACTACGTCTGCGCTCATGCGCGCAGAAATGACATCGACGACGTCATCAGGGTGATCGACGAATTCTGCTACACCAAAAGCTATCTGATCAACATCGGTGACGAGAAGGGCGAGCTGCTCGATCGCTCCGTCACCGCTGCGCATCCGCACCGGCTGCTGGAACTCGGCACCTACTGCGGCTACAGCGCATTGCGGATCGCGAGAGTAATGCCCAGCGATGCCGTTTTGTTCTCGATCGAATTCAATCAGGCGAACGCCGATGTTGCCCAACAGATCTGGGATCACGCGGGTATAGGCGAGCGCATCGTCGTGATCGTCGGCACGCTGGCCGACAACGGAAGAACCCTCAGCGCACTGCGCAACGAGCATGAGTTCGGTCCCGGCAGCGTCGATTTCGTCTTCCTAGACCACGAGAAGGACGAGTATCTTCCCGATCTCCACCGGATCCTGGACGAGGGATGGCTGCACGCAGGGTCGGTTGTTGTGGCCGACAACGTCAAATACCCAGGCGCCCCGGAGTATCGAGAATTCATGCATCGCCACGAGGGCACCAACTGGCGAACCCGAGAACACCCGTCGCACGCCGAATACCAACGGATCATCAAAGATCTCGTGCTCGAATCGACTTACCTCGGCTGACCAGGTGTCCATTGTCGAATCGGTAGGGAAGGTTCCCACGCAGTGTCACGACCCTGCGTTATGAACTCCACGAATCGCGGCCACAATCGTATGATCAAGCGGTTCGCTAACACAGCGCTCACCACCCATCGTGACGTGAAGGACTACATTGCAGATGACACGAAGGTCTGGCCCCGCTATTCGGGACCGATCATGGGCGCGATTCCCAGTTGTGGCGGTCAGCCTGATCTGTGCGCTGATGATGTCCGGTGCCAGCGCGTCGAGCGAACCAGCGACCGGTCGGCAATTCGACATTGCCGTCTACTCGCCGGCGATGGGGCGTTCGATCCCGCTACGAATCCTCAGGCCCCGAGACTCTGCGCCCCACCCGACTCTCTACCTGTTGAACGCTGCCGACGGCGGCGACGGCGCGGCGTCCTGGACCGATCGCTCCGACGCGGCCGCATTCTTCGCCGATAAGAACGTCAACGTTGTGATACCACTTGGCGGACGAGGCAGTTACTACACCGATTGGCAGGCCGACGACCCCGTTCTTGGCCGAAACAAATGGGCCACGTTCTTGACGGCAGAGCTTCCCCCGATTATCAACTCGATGTTCGCTACGACGGGCCGCAATGCGGTCGCCGGGCTGTCGATGTCAGCTACGTCCGCGCTGAACCTGGCGATCCAAGCTCCGGGGCTGTACCAGGCGGTGGGCTCGTTCAGTGGCTGCGCACAGACGAGCAGCCCCGTTGCGCAGGCATTGGTTTCATCGCAACTGCTCGCCTTCGGTGCGAATCCCCTCAACATGTGGGGCCCGCCGACCGACCCAGCATGGGCAGCGCACGATCCGACCCTGAACGCCGAACGATTGCGGGGGACCGCGCTCTACATTTCGGTCGGCAGCGGCCGTCCCGGACCGCACGAGACCTTGGATTCGCCAGGAATCAACGGTAACGTCGGTGCGCTCATCGATCGCATCGGCGTCGGCGCCGCGATGGAGTCGGTTGTCAATCAGTGCACCCGGCAGCTGGCAGATCGGTTGCGACAGTTCGGCATTCCAGCGGCGGTCAGTTTCCGTCCGGCGGGCACCCATGCCTGGGCCTACTGGCAGGATGACCTGCATGAGTCGTGGCCGCTGATCCGATCGGCGATCGGAGCGTAGCGGGATTCCGCGCTTTTTATCGTGAGCGAGCTTGCCGTTGGCGAGAAAGATGATCCGCTAGCGTCATCGCCTTTTCGGTCAACTCGCACATGGCAGCGAGCCGATCCGTCAAGCTGGATAGCTGTTCATGGAAATTTTCACGCACCTATCAACCTCCTTCGGCGCACATTTGCCCAGGACCGAGTTGAACGCGCGATCCTGTCCGAGCACTTCAGGGCACGATGCTGGCGTTGCGGATAGGTGCATTGTCGTTTCCATCGATGGCGCATAAGGCGCCGACAGCAGCGATGGCCGCGTCGAGGACCAGAGGAGCCGGCGTCGAGTTGTCGTCGCCGCTTCGCTCCTTCATGAATTTAGTGACCGTTATGCGCTGATCGTCGCCGGACTGTTTGCGGAAGTCGCCGCATGAGGTGTCACCCCCGCGATTGACCGCTTCCTTTGCCTGGCTGCAGCTGACGAGAGGCAACACGATTGCGGCCGCGCACGCGACGATCACTCTCACAGATCGAGCTTGGGTTGTCATCTGGTGTCCTTTGCCTTTGATGTACTGGTGCCACGGGATACCCATCAAGGGCGGAATGTAAACGCGAGGTACGTATCTCGCATCAGCGATATGGACGACTCACTGCGAAGGAATAGTCGCCGAAATCGAACCGCCGCACGCTGATCCACGTGAAGATGCCCAGACTGGGCCGTAGCAACGGAACCACACCCTCTCTGCGCTGCTCATCACTGCGCAACTTGTCGAGCGAAGGGCGCAAGGGCGGCAACTGCCGTCGACCTACTTGCGGGGCGGCTGCACTGCTTTCATCACCAACCGCATGACAGGTGCCGGAACTCGGTGACGCGCTGCCAGTGCAGCGTTGGCCGCCCGGGTCCGCGCGGGCGTACCGCGACCGAACCACCGGTTCAGCGGCCCGCCGGAAGGCTCCAGGTCGACGTGCAGCGGCGGAGCGCCGTCGCCCGCGCCGAGTGCGTGTGCGATGACAATTCGCTGAATCTCGCTGGTGCCTTCGAAAATGGTGTACAGCTTGGCGTCCCGGTACCACTTCTCCACAGGGTGGTCGCTGATGTATCCCCAGCCGCCCAATGTCTGAATGGCACGTTCTGTCGTCTTGACCGCTACTTCGCTGGCCGCGAGCTTCGACATCGAACCCTCGGCGCGATTGAACGGGACACCCGTGGCCGCCATCCAGGAGGCTCGCCAAGTGAGCAGCCGGGCGGCGTCGATCTGCATCGCGAGATCGGCAAGTGGAAATGCGATGCCCTGGTTGTTCATGATCGGACCACCAAACGCCTCGCGCCTGTTGGCGTACTCGGTGGTGTATTCGAGCGCGGCCCGGGCGATCCCCAGTGCCTGCGCAGCGACCATCGGGCGGGTCTGCTCGAATGTGCCCAGCGTCGCCGAGTTGGAACGCTTGCCATCTTTGTGGGCCTCACGGGCGTTGGCGAGCTTGTGTTCGAGCTTGTCCTGGCCGCCGAGCAGATTGGCCGCTGGCACCCGGACACCGTCGAACCGCAACTCGGCGGTGTGGGAGGCCCGGCAGCCAAGTTTGTCCAGCTTGCGCACCATCTCGAGTCCAGGGGTACCGCCGGGAACGATAAACAACGCCTGTCCGCGATGGCCCAACTCTTCATCGACGACGGCATTCACGACGTGAACGTTCGCGATACCGCCGTTCCCGATCCACATCTTGTGCCCGTCGATCACCCAGTCGTCACCGTCACGCCGGGCCCGGGTGCGCAGGTTGCGCACGTCACTTCCGCCCTCGGGCTCGGAGATCGCCAAGGCCGCGAGTTTGAGATCGCCTGGGGTGCCGAAACATTCGGGCGCCCATTCGAGCATCTGCTCGGGCGTTGCCGCCTGGCCGATGGCCGATAGTGCCAGTGCCGGCATCACCACTGCGAGACCGATACCCGCGCAGCCCCAGAACACTTCCTCCATGAACATCGGCAACGAGAGACCAGTCGGGTCGCCGATCAGATCCCGGTAGAACAGCGGACTGTAGAAGCCACGCTCTGCCGCTTCCTCCAGTACCGGCCACGGGAATTCCTGGCTGCGGTCGTACTCGGCGGCGACCGGACGGATCACTGAGTCGGCAAACTCGTGCGCCCGCCGGGCCAGATCGTGCTGTGCCAACGTCGGTGTCAGGTCAAAGCCCATGGGGGAGAATTACCAATCGGTGCCGTGGCTAAACGTGCAGGCTTGCCGATTGGCGCGAAAAGCTATTCAGGCTGCCCTGATACTGGCCTAATGTGATTCTCGTCGGTACCACGAACCACATGGAGCGATCATGAACACACGCCATCTCGTCGCCAGTGCGGCGATCGTTTTCGGTGCCCTGGCTTCAGGCGCCGGCGTCGCATCGGCAATTCCCGCGCCGAAAATCCCAACACCGGCAGTCCCGTCGGTGAGCTACGTGCCGAAGGACAATCCTGTAACGCCGAACAACGAAGCGGGAACAATTCAAACCACCATCAACCACGATCAAGCGAATCAGGCGGCATGGATGCTCTCGCCACTGAACCCGGTGAGCCCCATCAGCCAGCAGATAACGCAGAACAATCTGAACAACGACTGCCTCACGATCAATTCCTCGAGCCCGTGGAATCACTTCTTCACGCCGTACAAGATTGGTCCGGACGGACTCTGCAACCAAGCCGTCGGGTAGTCACCGGATGCTCGATCCGTAAATCGGCTGTGGAGCAGCTACGCCAGCGGTAATGTCCGAACCGGTCCGGAGTGTCCGAATCGGTCCGGTGATTGCGCTTGGCCACGGTCGCAGGGAGACGCTATGCAACTCCGTCGAAGCAGGTCAACCCTCGCAGTGGTGATGACCGTCGCGATCATCGCAATGATGACCGGTTGTACGTCGGACAAATCCACGTCCACGTCCACCAACCCGGAGCCGGGAGTGAACGCGGGACCCGACGGCAAACCCGCGCCCTTCCGCGAGCCGGTGCGGCTCTCCAGCAAGGATGGGGTTCTCGAGGTGCGGCTGTCCGCCCATCCGGGCACGGTCAATCTCGACACGGTCAAGGAGCCGGTGACGAATTTCCTCGTCTTCGGTTTCGACCTGATCAAGGGCACGAGCTCGGACGGCTCGACGAATGGTGACAATATATATCCTGCGCCGACGTTGCGTGTAGATCCTGGCGAGCGTCTGATCGTCCACTACGACAACGACCTTCAGGGTCTGAACGTCGAGGACTTCTACGATCCGGCCTTCACTCCGGCCGGCGGCGAGGTCCCGATATACCCGCCCATGCTTACCGAAGCGCCGCTGAACCTGCACACGCACGGTCTGCACGTCAGCCCGCAGGGCAACGCCGACAATGTCCTGCTATCGATCCCCGCCGGGATGGGGAACACCTACACCTACGACGTGCCAAAGACAATGCCGAACGGGCTCTACTGGTATCACAGCCACCGGCACACGATGACGGCGATGCAGACCTACATGGGGCTCGCCGGTCTGCTCGAGATCGGTAGGCCCGACGGCAACCTTCCGGTCGTGACGAAGAACAACATCCCGGTGCGCGACATGGCGATTCAGTACAACTATGTCTTCGACCGCAATGGCACGGGCCATCAGCTCAACAATCTGACATGGCCGCAGTGGTTGAGCACGCTGAAAGGACCCGAAGGGTCGGAGCTTGCGGACGGCACGTACCGGCCGAGCTTGGCACCCGTCAACTTCGCCGAGACGACCATGGGCGCCGAGTACATCACAGCGTGGTGGCAGGGCCCGCTGTCGCCGCACAACAACCGCGGCCAGACCCAGTTCATGCCATCGAATCTGATCGGCTTCTCGAGCCCGACCA
This sequence comes from Mycobacteriales bacterium, assembly GCA_038256175.1. GTDB lineage: Bacteria > Actinomycetota > Actinomycetes > Mycobacteriales > Mycobacteriaceae > Antrihabitans. The sequence goes on along the minus strand of JBBSKP010000140.1, from coordinate 3,118 downwards.
AGAACGTCGAGGAGAATCCGTCGCTGCCGGAGAACCAGCGCGATCTGCAGTTCACCGTTAACGGCCAGTTCCAGCCCGAGTTGAAGATCAAGCCGGGCCAGACGGAGATCTGGGCTGTGGCCAACGTCAGCGACATCGCCTACATGACACTCAGGCTGACCGAGACAGCGACCGGCAACCACCCGAAGATCTCCATCGTGGGACAGGATGGCAACCCGTACACGCAGGTCGGTCGTCCCCTCTACAGTGACGGAACGACGCTCGACATCCCGCCGGCGTCGCGGTACGCGATCGCGGTCACGATGCCCAAGGAGGGCGACCTCGTCCTCGAGTTTCCACCGGACCCACGTGCGAAGGAGGTCGTGAATCCCGGTGTGCTGTACACCAATGACGGCACAGAGAACCCTCCGGGAGTGCTCGGCACTCTGACGGTGGATCCGAAGTACGTGAGCTACGCCGACGGGTTCTTCGTGTTCCCCACCCAGACCTTGATCCGTGCCACGCAGGACACCAGCGGTGAGGGACAGACCACCGCATTCGAGCCGGGTCAGAACACCGAGGCCTACACGTCATTCGTGGACACGGCCGCGATGACACCGGCGGTCAAGCGGGAGCTGACGATCACGGGCGGGTTCGGCAACGAGAAGGCCAGCAAGGACGATCCCAAATCGATCGTCTACATGTTCGACGCCAACACGTTCCCGAACATCCCCCTTATTCAGCCGCGACTGAACTCGGTGGAGGAGTGGCTGATCACCAACTACAACAACGACGCGCATCCAATGCATATCCACGTCAACGACTTCCAGGTGACGGCTGTCGATGATCCAGTTCGGGGAAAGACGGGTGTTCAGCCGTTCGGCGTCGACAACGTGAACGTGCCCGCTCCGCTCATCGACGAGAACCATGTCGCGACGACTGCTGCGTCGTTGACCCTGCGGCAAGAGTTCCTCGAATACGCCGGAACCTACGTGATTCATTGCCACCGACTCAACCACGAGGACAACGGCCTCATGGCGCTCATCAGCGTCATCCCGGAGGTATCGACATATGCCGAGGCGATACCCGGCGTCAACGGCCAGCCGGCCGCTGTTCGGGTGCGGGATGCCAACGGCGACAAGACAGTACAGTTGGTGATCCCGTTCCGCGACTTCGACGGCGTGCCGAGCGTTGCCATGGCCGACGTGAACGGTGACATGATCCTCGACCTGGTGGTCGGCACGGGGCAGGGCGTGTCGCCGGAGGTCGTGGCGTACGACGGCAACGACACGAAGGACGGCGTCTTCAAGACCGAGCTGGCGCGATTTGCTCCGTTCGACGCGAACTTCAAGGGCGGGGTCACCGTAGCGGGCGCGGACATCGACGGAAACGCGACGGCCGACAACATCATCGTCGGCGCAGGCCCCGGCATGGAGTCGCAGGTCAAGGTATTTTCGTCGAAGCTGCCCGGCGAGCTGGGCAAGGCGCCAGATGTGTTCTCGGCGTTCGCCCCGTATCCGGGATCGCAAGCGGGCGTGACTATATCGACCGGTTTGGTGGAGGCGGGGTCGGGCAGGGAGAGCGTTGTGACGGCGCCCGGTCCCGGCGACGTACCGCTGATCAAGACGTTCCGGTGGGACCTGTTCACCCCAACGGCCAGGGCGCAGGCCAACGGGACCACGACGCACGAACATTCGAGCGAGGCGGGTGCTCCGATGATGTCGGCCCAGTTCATGGCCTATGACGAGAACTACAAGGGCGGCGTCACGCTGTCGACCGGTTGGGTCGCGGGCGCCGAAGGCGGGGCGAAGAGCATCATCACCGGACAACTCGACGGAGCCGGCACCGTACGGGTGTGGTCGTCGGGATCGCGGCTCGATGGTCAGCCGGGGATGTACCTCGACAATCCGAACCACCACGAGGCTGACGTCAAGTACGCCCAGATCGCGTCGTTCGAGCCGTTCGCCGGCGGTCCTCCGACCGGGGTCACCGTGGCGACGACCAGCACCACCGAAGGTGCCGACCTGCTAGTCAGCGGTATCGCAGGCAACGGCGCCGAGGTCCGCAAGTTTGGCCTTGCGCGCCCCACGCAAGACGCGAAAATCGTTGCACCGAAGCTGATTACGACGCTGCCACCATTACCGGGCCTGACCACGCCGGCGCCGATAGGTGGCCGATAGTGGTCCGCGTTCGCAAAAAACTGTAACACGTTCTAGTATGGTCGAAACACGACCATTGGGTGGAACGAACGATGTACTACTTCGAGATGACAGCGACATGCCGACCTGCGGTGATTCACGGTGCCTAGCGAGGCCGCGGATCTCGAATTACGCAGCGAAACCTACGTTGCGCGGTTGCTTCCGCTCCTGCGGCTGGCGGTCAAGGGCTGGTTCCGCTCGGACGTATCCGGGATAGACGCAATCCCGGACGGCGGGGCGTTGCTGGTGTCGAACCACTCCGGCGGCCTCTTCGCGATGGATGTGCCGGTGATCGCCGTCGCGTTCTTCGATCACTTCGGGACCGATCGCCCGCTGTACATCTTGTCGCACGACATGTTGTTTATCGGGCTCGCCAAGGAGCTCATGGGTCGCGCCGGTTTCGTGCCTGCCAACCGGACGAATGCTGCAAATGTGCTGAGGTCCGGCGCTGTGACGATCGTATTTCCGGGCGGCGACTACGACGCGTTCAGGCCGACGTCGCAAGCGAACCAGATCGATTTCGCGGGCCGAACAGGCTATGTCCGTACAGCTTTCGAGGCTGACGTACCGATTGTGCCGATCGTCAGTATCGGTGGCCAAGAAGCGCAACTATTCCTCTCGCGAGGGGAGGCGCTCGCGAAGCTGTTGAAGCTGGACGAGCGTATGCGCAGCAAGCTCGCGCCATTGACCTTCGGCTTCCCGTTCGGGTTCTCGCTCGGTGTTCCGCCGAACTTCCCGCTTCCCGCAAAGATTCGAACCCGAGTGCTCGAGCCGATCGACATCCGAGCCGAGTTCGGGCCGGCGCCTGATATCGCGGAAGTCGATCGCATTGTTCGCGAGCGGATGCAAACGGCTCTCGACGAGATGGCGCAGGAGCGCCGATTTCCGATCCTCGGCTGACAGCAGTTCGGGCTGCGATGATCGAACTAGCAAGACATGTG
>JBBSKP010000139.1:0-13546 GCA_038256175.1 Mycobacteriales bacterium | reverse complement strand
TGATCACCCGACGCGGCTTCGGGTTTCACAGTCCCGACGCCGTCGTCGCCCTCGCCATGCTCAGCCTCGGAGGAGTCCGACCCCAACTACCCGGCCGAAAGACCCACGGTTAGAGCAGAAGAGCCCGAAAAGACTCACGGGTGGCGGAGCCGCCTCAGAACAGATTGCCCAACGTCGTCCACCCGAGCACCGAATCGACAGCCAGCCCGCAGAACACGACAGCGAGGTAGTTGTTCGACTGCAGGAACAACCGCAGGGGCTTGACCGACTCGCCGCGGCGAACGCCGGCGTACAGCTGGTGCGCCATGAGCAGGAACCATGCGCCTGCGACGAGTGCAACCGATGCGTAGATGACCCCGGTAGCAGGCACCAGCGCCAACGTGGCGAACACCGTCGCCCAGGTGTAGATGACGATCTGTTTGGTTACGACTTCCTCGGTCGCCACGACAGGCAGCATCGGAACGCCCGCTGCCTTGTAGTCCTCCTTGTAGCGCATCGCGAGCGCCCAAGTGTGTGGTGGCGTCCAGAAGAAGATCACCGCGAACAGGACAAGTGCCTGCCAGCCGATCGAACCGGTCACCGCGGACCAGCCGACCAGCACAGGCATGCAGCCCGCCGCCCCGCCCCAGACGACATTCTGCGAGGTCCGACGCTTCAGGCCAAGGGTGTAGACGAAGACATAGAACAGGATTGTGCCGACGACCAGCAGACCGCTGAGCAGGTTCGCAGCCCACCAAAGCCAGGCAAACGATCCGAGGCCGAGCACAACGCCGAACACGAATGCGTGCGAAGTCGGTACGGCCTCGCGGGCCAACGGCCGCCGCGCGGTGCGCTTCATGACCTTGTCGATGTCGGCATCGGCGACGCAGTTCAACGTGTTCGCGCTCGCCGCACCCATCCAGCCACCGAACAACGTGCTGAGAATGAGCGCAATGTCGATCGTGCCGCGCTGCGCGAGGAGCATCGTCGGGATGGTCGCTACGAGGAGCAACTCGATCACGCGCGGCTTCGTCAAAGCCAGATAAGCGAGTGGCTTGGCAAAAATCGGCCGGGCCAAGATTCCCGTCGTAGACCCGCCGGCGCCCACTACGGGTGCGGGGCTGCCGAGGCCATGGCCGTTCGGCTGCTGCCCAATCCGCACTATCTCTCCTTGCACCCTGCGCGCCGTTTCGGCCCGTCTTGAAGCAGCGCGCGAACGATCGCACGGCGCAGCTACTACGCACGATGGTAGACGCCGCACGATGCGCCATATGCCGAACCCCCAACGATGCGGGCTAAGTTTCCACGAATCCCTACGTCGGGCCGTGCGGATCGCTGGTTGCAGCGGCGTTAGGGTCTCATCGGAACTAGGGTGGTGCATACACGCCGCTCTCACCCCCGACTTCATTCCCGTCCACGTCAGGAGACTTCTGCTCGTGTCGATCACAGACGACATCCGCGTTCTTACCCAGCCGAGCCATCCGTCGGACTGGACGGACCTGGACACCAGAGCGGTGGACACCGCTCGCGTGCTCGCCGCCGACGCCGTACAGAAGGTCGGAAACGGCCATCCTGGCACCGCGATGAGCCTGGCTCCGTTGGCCTACACACTTTTTCAGCGAGTGATGCGCCACGACCCGACCGATCCGCACTGGATCGGCCGCGACCGGTTCATCCTGTCCTGCGGCCATTCCAGCCTCACCCTCTACATCGAGCTGTACCTCGGTGGCTTCGGTTTGGAGCTCGAAGATATCGAGGCACTCCGCACCTGGAAGTCCAAGACGCCAGGCCATCCCGAGTTCCGGCATACCCAGGGCGTGGAGATCACCACGGGCCCGCTGGGTCAGGGCCTGGCCTCCGCTGTTGGCATGGCGATGGCCGCACGCCGCGAGCGTGGGTTGTTCGACCCCGAGCCGACGTGGGGCGAGAGCCCGTTCGACCACTACATCTATGTCATCGCCTCTGACGGCGACATCGAAGAGGGCATCACCTCGGAAGCATCGTCGCTCGCCGGAGTGCAGGAACTGGGCAACCTGATCCTGTTCTACGACGACAACAAGATCTCCATCGAGCACGACACCACCATCGCGTTGGGCGAGGACGTGGCCAAGCGCTACGAGGCGTACGGCTGGCACGTGCAGATCGTCGAGGGCGGCGAGAACGTCACCGGGATCGAAGAGGCTGTCGCCGCGGCGAAGGCTGTCACCGACAAACCGTCGATCATCGTGCTCAGGACGATCATCGGTTACCCGGCGCCCACCAAGATGAACACCGGCGACGCCCACGGCGCTGCGCTGGGCGCGGACGAAGTTGCGGCAACGAAGAAGATCCTCGGGTTCGATCCCGAGAAGAGCTTCGAGGTCACCGACGAGGTGATCGGCCACACCCGCGGCCTACAGGAACGCGGTCGCAAGGCCCACGAGAAATGGGACGTCGAGTTCGACGCGTGGGCGGCGCGCGAGCAGGATCGCAAGCAACTGCTCGACCGGCTCACCGCAGGTGAATTGCCCGCAGGTTGGACCGACGGACTCCCCTCGTGGGAGCCCGGCAGCAAGGGCGTTGCCACTCGCAAGGCATCGGGCGAGGTGCTCAACGCGCTCGCACCCGTGCTACCCGAATTATGGGGCGGCTCAGCAGATCTCGCGGGCAGCAACAACACCACGATGAAGGGTGCCGACTCCTTCGGACCGACGTCGATTGCGACCAAGGACTGGAACGCGACGCCGTACGGTCGCACCCTCCACTTCGGTATTCGCGAACATGCCATGGGCGCGATCCTGAGCGGGATCGTCATGCACGGTCCGACTCGGGCCTACGGTGGCACGTTCCTTCAGTTCAGCGACTACATGCGGCCGGCGGTTCGGCTCGCGTCGCTCATGGACATCGATCCGATCTACGTGTGGACACACGACTCGATCGGCCTCGGCGAAGACGGTCCGACACATCAGCCGGTCGAGCATCTCGCCGCGTTGCGGGCAATCCCGAACCTGAGCATCGTCCGCCCCGGTGACGCGAACGAGACGGCGCACGCGTGGCGGGCAGTCATCGCAAAGTCGAGCAGCTCCGGCCCTGTGGGTCTCGCACTGACCCGCCAGGACCTTCCGGTGTTGGAAGGTACGGACGCCGAAGGTGTTGCCAAGGGCGGTTACGTTCTCGCCGACGCCTCGACGCCCGCGCCTGAGGTCATCATCATCGCGACCGGTTCGGAACTGCAGCTCGCGGTTGCAGCGCGAGAATCGTTGGAGGCACAGGGAATCGGCACCCGTGTGGTGTCGATGCCATGTATGGAGTGGTTCTACAGCCAGGACCAGAACTACCGCGATCAGGTCCTCCCGCCGACCGTGCGAGCACGTGTCTCCGTCGAGGCCGGTATTTCGATGCCGTGGCACAGGATCGTCGGCGGGTTCGGCGAGACGGTGTCGCTCGAGCACTTCGGCGAGTCTGCCGATTACAAAACGCTGTTCCGCGAGTACGGATTCACCCCCGAGGCTGTCGTCGCTGCGGCCCAACGCTCACTCACCTCAGTGAAGGGATAAGCCATGACTCAGAATGCAAACCTCGAAAAGCTCTCCCGCGCAGGCGTATCCGTCTGGCTCGACGACCTCTCCCGGGAACGCATCAAGTCGGGCAACCTCGCCGACCTGATTGCCACCCGAAGCATCGTCGGCGTGACGACCAATCCCTCGATCTTTCAGGCCGCGTTGTCGAAGGGTGAGGCATACGACGCGCAAGTGAACGAGCTTGCGGCTCGCGGTGCGGACGTCGATGCGACCATCCGGACGATCACTACCGACGACGTTCGCGACGCCTGCGACGTACTGGCTCCGGCGTACGAGGCCTCCCTCGGCGTCGACGGTCGGGTGTCGATCGAGGTCGACCCGTACCTCGCCAACGAGACCGACAAGACCGTCGCGCAGGCGGTGGAACTCTGGAAGATCGTGGACAGGCCGAACCTGTTCATCAAGATCCCCGCGACTGAGGCCGGCCTTCCTGCCATCGCCAAGGTGATCGGTGAAGGCATCAGCGTCAATGTCACGCTCATCTTCTCGGTCGAGCGGCACAAGGCAGTGATGGCCGCCTATATCGACGGTCTCGAAAAGGCGGCCGCCGCAGGTCACGATGTTTCGAAGATTCATTCCGTCGCATCGTTCTTCGTGTCTCGCGTCGACACCGAGATCGATGCGCGGCTGGAAGCCATCGGCACGCCGGAGGCGCTCGAGCTACGCGGAAAGGCCGGCGTCGCGAACGCTCGCCTCGCCTACGCTGCCTACCTCGAAGAATTCGACCTCGACGATCGCTTCGTCGAGCTGCAGGCGAACGGCGCCAATCGGCAGCGTGCGCTGTGGGCATCGACCGGTGTCAAGAATCCCGACTACCCCGACACGTTGTACGTCACCGAACTGGTTGCACCGAACACGGTGAACACCATGCCGGAGAAGACACTCGAGGCAGTCGCAGATCACGGCGAGGTTCACGGTGATGCGGTGACCGGCAAGGAAGCCGCCGCAAAGAAGGTGTTCGACGATCTCACCGCGGTCGGCATCGACCTGCCGGACGTCTTCGTCACTCTCGAAACCGAGGGCGTGGACAAGTTCATCAAGTCCTGGCAAGAGCTCCTCGACGCGACCAACGAACAGCTGCGCGCGGCGAACAAGAGCTGACAATGGCCGATACCTCGGCAGCGGCGAGCGAATGGGTCAACCCACTTCGTGACGAGCGTGACAAGCGTGTGCCGCACATCGCCGGCCCATGCAGCCTGGTGATTTTCGGTGTCACCGGCGACCTTGCCCGCAAGAAGCTGATGCCGGCGATCTACGACCTCGCGGCCCGGGGATTACTACCCCCCGGGTTCGCGCTGGTCGGGTTCGCGCGCCGGGATTGGGCCCACGAGGATTTCGCCAAGATCGTCCTCGATGCGGTGAAGCAACATGCCCGCACACCGTTCCGGGACGAGGTCTGGGATCGGCTCGCCGAGGGAATCCGCTTTGTACAAGGCACGTTCGAAGACGATGCCGGTTTCGTCACCCTCGCCGAGACGCTCGCAACGCTCGACAAGGAACGCGGCACCGGCGGCAATCATGGCTTCTACCTGTCGATTCCGCCGGGTGCATTTCCTGTGGTGCTCGAGCAGCTCTCGAAATCCGGCCTCGCGAAACCGAAGGACGGCCAGTGGCGTCGGGTGGTCATCGAGAAGCCCTTCGGCCACGATCTGCAGAGTGCGAAGGAGCTCAACGCCCTCGTCAACCGAGTTTTCCCCGAGGACACGGTCTTTCGCATCGACCACTACCTCGGTAAGGAAACCGTTCAGAACATCCTGGCACTGCGATTCGCGAACCAGCTGTTCGATCCGATCTGGAACTCGCACTACGTCGACCACGTCCAGATCACGATGGCCGAGGACATCGGATTGGGCGGGCGTGCCGGCTATTACGACGGGATCGGCGCCGCGCGCGACGTAATCCAGAACCACCTCCTCCAACTGCTCGCCTTCACGGCGTTGGAAGAGCCGATCAGCTTCAATGCCGCCGAGTTGCAGACGGAGAAGATCAAAGTCCTCTCCGCGACGAAACTGGTTGAGCCGCTGGACGAAACAACAGCGCGTGGCCAGTACGCGGCAGGGTGGCAAGGCAGTGTGCCGGCAGTCGGGTTGCTCGACGAGGAAGGCTTCTCGAAGGATTCCACCACCGAGACCTATGCCGCGATCACGCTCGAGGTCGACACGCGCCGCTGGGCCGGGGTGCCGTTCTACCTTCGCACCGGCAAACGCCTGGGCCGCAGAGTCACCGAGATCGCGGTCATCTTCAAGCGCGCACCGCACCTTCCGTTCGACCAGACGATGACCGAGGAACTCGGCCAGAACGCACTGGTCATCCGGGTGCAGCCGGACGAAGGTGTCACCATGCGATTCGGCTCCAAGGTGCCCGGGTCCAGCATGGAAGTTCGCGACGTCAACATGGACTTCAGTTACGGCGCCGCGTTCACCGAGTCGTCGCCGGAGGCCTACGAGCGGCTGATCCTGGATGTCCTGCTCGGAGTACCTTCGTTGTTCCCGGTCAACGCCGAAGTCGAATTATCGTGGCGGATACTCGATCCGGTGCTCGAGCATTGGGCAGCGGGCGGCAAGCCGCAGCCATACGAATCCGGAACATGGGGACCGAGTTCGGCCGACGAGATGTTGCGTCGCACCGGCAGGGAATGGAGAAGGCCGTGATTCTTCGATGATCGTCGATGTTCCCGAAACCAACACCGCCGCGATCAACAAGAAGCTCGTGCAATTGCGCGAGAGCAGCGGCGTCGTCACCATCGGCCGGGTGCTGACCCTCGTCGTGTGCACGCAGGACAGCTCTGAGGTCGAAGAGGCCATCGAGGCCGCCAACGAGGCCAGCAAGGAACATCCCTGCCGGGTTATCGTGCTGGCCCGTGGTGACAGCGCAGCCCCGAACCGGCTCGATGCGCAGATCAGGGTCGGCGGCGATGCAGGCGCCTCGGAGATTCTGATACTTCATCTGCACGGAGAGCTCTCCCGCCACGAAAGCAGTGTCGTCACACCGTTCTTGCTTCCGGATACGCCGGTGGTGGCCTGGTGGCCGCGGAGCGCACCAGCGGTGCCGTCCAAGGATCCAGTGGGCCGGTTGGCGATTCGACGGATCACGGACGCGACCAACGAGCCGGATCCACTCGCCGCCATCAGAGCCCGCCGCAAGTCCTACGCCGCCGGCGACAGCGATCTCGCGTGGAGCCGCATCACCTACTGGCGCGCACTGCTCACCGCGGCCCTCGACGAGCCACCGTTCGAGAAGGTCGAGTCCGTGACGGTCTCGGGCCTACAGGAGGAACCCGCACTCGACGTCCTTGCCGGCTGGCTCGCGATCCGGCTCGGCTGCCCTGTCAGGCGGCTGTCCGGCACGCTTCGCGTCGAGCTGCACCGGCCGAGTTCATCCGTAGCCATCAGCAGACCGCAAACCGGTCGCACCGCGACCATCAGCAGGACCGGGCAACCCGACCATCGGCTTTCGTTGGCGCGCAGGAAGACCGAGGACTGCCTCGCCGAAGATCTGCGCCGGATGGACGCCGACGAGATCTACGAAACCGCTTTGCAAGGACTGGAATTGGTGACGTATGAGTGAACCGACCGTCGATGTCTTTGCCGACGCAACAGCGCTGGTCGATGCGGCGGCACGCCGGTTCATCGACACCGTTGTGGCGGCACAGGCCGAACGTGGGTCGGCATCGGTCGTACTGACCGGCGGCGGAACCGGCATCGCACTGCTTGCGAAATTACGCGAATACTCGGGCGCGATCGACTGGTCGGCGATCGACATCTACTGGGGCGACGAACGTTTTCTCCCGGCGGGCGATCCCGAGCGAAACGAAGTCCAGGCGCGGGAAGCCCTGCTCGATCACATCGATGTCGACCACTCCCGGGTATTTCCGATGGCGGCATCCGATGGCGAATACCCCGATCCGGTAGTCGCAGCAGCCGAGTACACCCAGCTATTGGCTACTCGCGCAACAGCACACGGTGTTCCCGAGTTCGATGTGCACCTGCTCGGCATGGGCGGTGAGGGTCACATCAACTCGCTCTTCCCGCACACCGACGCCGTGCGAGAGACATCGACTCTTGTTGTCGCCGTGACCGATTCCCCGAAGCCTCCCCCGGTTCGCATCACCCTGACCCTTCCTGCGGTCGCACGGGCACGCCAAGTGTGGCTGCTCGTTTCCGGCGAAGCCAAAGCTGACGCTGTCGCAGCCGCTGTCGGTGGCGCCGACCCGACGGAGATCCCCTCGGCGGGTGCACACGGCTTCGACGGCACCGTCTGGTTCCTCGACGAACCCGCAGCGAGCAAGCTCGGTTCCCGCTGACCTTCCGCGATCTCAGCCGAAGTCATCACCCTCGTCGGTCGGCCGGGCGCGAGGTGTCGGCCGGTCACGTTCTGTGCCATCCGTATTCGTGCACCCACCCCGAAGTATCGGACGCGACCGCGACCGCGAGGCCATGCCCCGTCGCCACGCGGTATGACATCCACCGCATCGATCCATCCGTTCACCGCTTTCTGCCGCGACGGCTCGATTTCTTGCCGCTTGTGAGCTTGGACGTCAGATCGGGTCGTTTGGTTCCATATCGCGTCGATTACGTGCCACGGAACCCGCTTGCACGAAGAGCAGTGCGTGTTGAATGGACAGTGGACGGCACCACGGCCGAGAGGCACTGACGAGGAGGATCGCGTGAACTCGACATCGACAATCGGCGAGGTGCGCCCGGAACACGATCGCGTGGCAGGCAGCGATCTCGTGCTCCTGCATTTCACCCGTGCTTTCGCGCTGCCGATCTTGGAGTTGTGGTCCTACCTCACCGACGAAGTTCTGCTGGCGACCTGGTTCGGCACCATGGTCGGTGATCCGTTCGGCGGCAAGGTCGAGATCACGACAAACGACGACTGCTGCAACGAGACCATCCACGTCACCGTCGATGGCTGCACTTCTCCGCACGAACTCGATGTGACCATCGACGGCGCTGTCCTCGAGCTGAAACTGCACCAGATCGGCGTAGTCACGACGTTGGAGCTGGTACGCAGACACCTGCACCCCGACAATGTCGCGGCGTCCGGAATGCGGTGGCAGTTCTACCTCGACCGCCTCGAAACGACGATCGCGCAGGTTCCGCTCCCCCGCTGGGCCGACTATGCAGCGCTGGCAGCCGAGTACCACAGCCCCGAGTAGCTACCCGCTGTTGCGCAACGCGGTCGCAAGTCCGTTCATGGTCAACAGAATTCCCCGCTTGACCAGCTCGCGGTCGTCGCCGGCACGGAATTGTCGCAGCAGCTCGACCTGTAAGTGATTCAGCGGCTCCAGGTACGGGAACCGATTGAACACCGAGCGCGCGACTGCCGGGTTGTTGGCCAACAAGTCGTCCGCGCCCGTAATCGCCTGGTACATCTCGATAGTCCGAGTGTGTTCGGCGCAGATCATGCCGAACACCTTCTCCCGCAACGCCACATCGGGTACGAGCTCGGAGTACCTGGCCGCGAGACCGAGATCGGACTTGGCCATCACCATCGCCATGTTCGACAGCACGGTTCGGAAGAAGGGCCACCGTTCGTTGAGCTCGGACAGTCTCGCCAGTTTGTCTGCGTCGCCACCGACCCACTCCTCGAAGGCCGTTCCGACGCCGTACCAACCTGGCAACATCACGCGCGACTGGCTCCACGACATCACCCAGGGGATTGCACGCAGGTCATACACCGAGTTCGTCGGTTTGCGCGACGCCGGCCTGCTGCCGATGTTCAGCTCGCCGATTTCCGCGACCGGGGTCGACATCCGGAAGTAGTCCACGAATCCTGGTGTCTCGTGCACCAATTCGCCGTATGCCCTGCGCGCTCGGGCAGCAAGATCGTCGAGCAACGCGTAGGCCGGTTCCGCGTCCGCGCCGAGCCCTTCGACGTCGAGCAACGTCGATTCGAGCGTCGCCGCTACCAACGACTCGAGGTTGCGCCGAGCGATCCGAGGTTCCGCGTACTTCGCCGCGATCACCTCGCCCTGTTCGGTGATGCGCAGGGATCCGGTGACCGCACCGACCGGCTGCGCGAGGATCGCCTCGTAGCTCGGTCCCCCGCCTCGCCCGACGGTACCGCCACGGCCGTGGAACAGGCGCAACCGAATTCCGCTCTTGCGCGCCGCGTCGACGAGATCGAGTTCGGCGCGATACAGCGCCCAGTTCGCGGCAAGGTAGCCGCCATCCTTGTTCGAATCCGAGTACCCGAGCATCACTTCCTGGTTGTCGCCGCGAGAACGCACCAGCGCGCGATAGACCGGAACATCCAGCGCTGCAAGCAATGTCGCAGCACCTTGTTGGAGATCCTCGATCGTCTCGAACAGCGGCACCACACCGATCGGCGAGCTAGGCCCCACACTGCCGGCGCCGGGGTCGAGAATCCCGGCTTCCTTCAACAACACTGCGGCTTCGAGCAGATCGCTGACCGAGGTGCACATACTGATGATGTAGTTCGGCACCGAACCTGGACCCAAGCTGCGCACCGCATCGGCGGCAGCACGAGTGATGCCGAGTTCCTTCGTTGTCAGCTCGCTGAACTCGGCGTCAGGACCAGCCAACGGGCGGCGCGTCGACAGCTCGCGGGCCAGAAGCTCCACGCGCTCGTCCTCGGACTGCGAACGGTAATCGGGGTGCACCCCTGCCCATGCGAACAGTTCGGCGATCACCTCTTCGTGGACGTCCGAATTCTGTCGCAGATCGAGGCCGGATAGGTGAAACCCGAACGTCTCGACCGATTGTCGAAGTTGGGCCAGGCGGTCGTCGGCAAGGATGTCGTCGCCATGTCGGCGCAGTGACGCGTCGACAGTATCCAGATCGTCCAGCAAATCCTGCGGGACCGCATACGGCTCCAACTGTATCGGCAGCGCATGTTCGGGCAATGTGTCGAAAAGCCCGTCGGCGGTCGCTGTGAGCCGTCCCCTGATGCCCCGCAGTGCCCGCCGATACGGTTCGTCGGCGTGATTTGTTGCGGTGTCGCCCGATGCGTCGGCCAGTGCGTCGAGGTCGTAGCTCACGGTCACCAGACGGGCAGACATCGAAAGCTCCTGCTCCAAAGTCGATAGCTCCGCCAGGTAGGCGTCGAATGCGACGAAAGCGGCACGACGCGTCGCGCGGCGAACAACGCCGGCATCGACAAACGGATTGCCGTCACGGTCGCCACCGATCCACGAACCGGGCCGCAGCATCGGCTGCGCCAACAGTTCGGCTTCCGGCCATCGACGCCGAAGCTCGGTGCGCAATTCGGCGTTGATCTTCGGGATCACGTCCAGCAGCGACATCGCGTAGTACCGAAGACCGACCTCGATTTCGTCCTGAATTCGCAATCGGGACAGGCGAATCAACGCAGTCTGCCACAGCATGAGGATCTGGCGCCGCAACCGGACCTCGACCTCGGCCTGCTCGGCGTCGTCGAGTGTGGTGCGTTCCCGGAACCGCATCAGGTCGGTGATCCGAGCTTGGGTCTCGAAGATCGTCCTTCGTCGTGTCTCCGTTGGATGCGCCGTGATCACCGGCGACACAAGGGCATTCTGGAGCAGGCCAGCGACCGTATCCGAATCTAGTTCTGCTGCATCGAGTTTGGCATAGGTCGCCGCGAGGCTGCTGTCCTGAGGTGGCTCACCGGCGCGAACATGCACAGCACGGCGACGTTCCCGATGGATATCCTCGGCGAGGTTGGCCAACAACGAGAAGTGACTGAAGGCGCGGATCACGGGAATTGCCTTGCCGATCTCGATGCCGTCGAAGAGCTTCGCCAGATCAGCCCGGTCGATCTCGGACCGGCGAACCCGGAACGATTCCACCCGCGCGGTTTCTACGAGCTCAAAGACGTCTTCGCCTTCTTGGTCCCGGACTATCTGACCGAGAATGCCGCCTAGCACTCGAATGTCTTCGCGCAACGGCTCGGTGGCAGCCCGGCCCGGATCGGAGGTCGTCATATCCGCCAGTATTGCCGCTCCTGGTTACCTGCGCATGATGGCGAGGACATCTGCGTGGATACGCCTCGCCGAACCGGGCCACGATGGCATGCTTTTCGAACAGGACCGATCGAGGAGTTGGTCACCCATGGCCGGAGGTCACGCGCGACGCAACACCGCACTGTGGCTGGTATTCGGCGTGTTGATGCTGGCGCTGTACGTCGCAGCTGTCGTCAATGACGCGGGTAGCGACATCGACGACATCGACGTGATCTACACACCCGGCGTCGAGGCCGAAACCATCGTCTGGATCGAGGTCCAGGACATCAATCCGGCAGGCCACACCCTCGAAGTAAACGTGACTGTCGTTCCGGGCGCTGGTCTCGTGGATAAATCCGGGCGACTCACGGCAGATCTCTCGATCGGCATCTATCCGAATGCTCGGCTGAACGACATCGAATTCTCGGAAGGCCGCGAGGTCGGCACCGTGTCCGCGTTGCTCGTGACCGACGGAGATTTCGGCAACTGGCCCTTCGATCAGTACGAAACCAAATCGCTGCTCGTCGACGTCGAACAAGGCGATGGCGGCGATCGCCATCACATCGACACCCGGGTGGACATCACGGATTCACTGCCAGGATGGACGGTCACACATCGCGAAGCGACGCCGGAACCGGACATCTCGCACACGGCGTACGACATCTCTTTGCGGCGAGCAAACGGCACGCTGATCTTCAACAGCATGCTGTGCCTCGTACTTGTTGCCCTGCCGGTCATGGCCCTGCTGGTCGCCATCATGACGGCACGCGACAAGCGGCCCTTCTACCCACCGATGACCGGCTGGTTCGCGATGATGCTGTTTGCCGTCGCGCCTTTGCGCAACCTGTTCCCGGGAGCGCCGCCACCTGGAAGCTGGATCGATCGGTCCGTCACCGTCTGGGTATTGGCGGGCCTAGTGCTGGCAATGGGCCTGTACATCTATTCGTGGTGGAAGACGGGCCGCGATGACGAATAGCCGGAACACGCGGCACGGCAACCTATTTCACTCGGCGGAACTGCCGATGTCGCCGATGACGTGCCGGATGTGAATGCGGCCGTCGGACAGCCGGTAGGTCGCGCCGACGACCGCCAACCCTCCTGCCTCGATCCGGTCCGCTACGAGGCGCGAGCGCTCCACCAGCAATTCGGCGGTTGTCCGGACATGAAACGCCTCGAACTCGTCGGCTGTCGTAAGGCCCGCGCGCTGCGCTTCGACTACCGACGGGGTCACTTGCACGACGATGTCGCGGACATACCCGCCAGGAGTGCGTCCCGACTCCAGAGCCGCGACCGTCGCGTTCACGGCCCCGCAGCTGTCATGGCCGAGCACGACGATCAAAGGCACGTCGAGGATTGCGATGCCGTATTCGATCGAGCCCATCACGGCGGCGTCGATTACGTGTCCGGCCGTGCGGACGACGAACATATCGCCGAGACCTTGGTCGAAGATCAACTCGGCAGCGACCCGCGAGTCTGCGCAGCCGAACAGCGTGGCGATGGGATTCTGCCCGCTGACAAGCTGCTCGCGGTGATCGATGCTTTGGCTGGGGTGAGCGGGCTCGCCGCGCACGAAGCGCTCGTTGCCGCCCGCGAGTGCTGCCCAGGCTGCGGAAGGATCCGATCGCGGCGAAGTCATCAGCTCAGTTTGATTTCCAGGCCGATGCCGAGAATGGCGATCAGCCAGATAAATGCGGTAAAGACCGTGATCCGGTCGAGGTTCTTCTCGACAACGGTCGAACCGGACAGGCTGGACTGGACGCCGCCACCGAACAGGCTGGAAAGACCGCCGCCCTTCGCGCGGTGCAACAGCACCAGCAGCAACAACAGCAGGCTGGTGATGACCAGCAAAATATCCAGGAACAGTTCCATGTCGTCCTCTAGTCGATTACCCGCACAACCTCGTACACACTACAGCCAAAACCCGGGCAGGCGACAGCACCCGGCGCAGCCGGGTTGGATCGGGCGGTGCTCAGACGGCGGGTTGCAGGACGACTGTGCGGCCGGTGAGTTGTTCGAGTTGACGCGTGAGCATGCGTTGACGTCGTTGACTGTTGATCTTCGA
>JBBSKP010000138.1:0-13587 GCA_038256175.1 Mycobacteriales bacterium | reverse complement strand
GGAACGCAGCATATGGAATATCTCGTCGACCGTGGCTGGTATCCCGACCTTCCATTGGCGGAAATCCTGCAGGCGCTGCGGGCGCATTACGGCGACATTGCCGCAACGGACGCGCCCGAACGCGACACCTTCACTGTCTAGCGGGCTAGGTCGGTCCAACCGATTCTTCGAGTGCGTCGCGATGACCCTCAACCGAATTCGGCTAGCTGCCTTGCTAAGAATCTTGCCGGAGATACCGTTCGGACAGCGTCGCTGCCAATCGACTTGTGTGGTCGACGATGTGTTGGGCGTCCACGTCGAGCAGACCGGACTGCCACGCGCTGATCAGTTCGACGAATCCACCGACGGCGACGAGGGTGTCCATGCGCAGACCAGTTTCGTCTGCACTCGGTATCAAATGTGGTTGAGCGGCGACAATCACAAGTTCAGTCGCTTGCTGTAGCGCGGCGGCGCGGTGATCCTGGAGAGCGGCGCTGCCGGCGTGATGCATCAGGAGGATTTGCGCATGGCCAGGGTCGCGGGACGTGCGTTCTACGACAGCAGAAATCGCAGCGCGAAGGGTTTCCAGTATTGGATGGTGCATATTGCTGACGAATACCCCGGAAACTTCGCCGAGCACTTCGTCTCGGGCATTTTCCCATGCGGCCACAAGCAGCGCGTCGCGATCCTTGAAGTCCTCGTAGAAGTACCGGTCGTTCAACGACGTCCGGGAACAGACGCCCCGCATCGTCACTGCAGCCCAACCGCTTTCGCTCCAGATCTCGGTCGCTGCGTCGATCAGCCGTTGCCTACGTTCGGCGCGGCGTTCCTCGGTGGTACGACCGCCCCACGTTCCCGCTGTTACCCGCACATCTCTATCTTGACAAGGCGGCCGAGGAACCGCAAACTGATGGCATGCGCGGACAATGGTGGCATGCGACACCAGGATGGTTGGGGGCGTCGCTCCGAATCCGTTTGCTGCTCCAAATCGGCTCCCACGCGGACCGGCCGCCAATGCCGGTCGCTCCGGTAGAACAACGCGGAGTTTGGCTGAATCGTCGGATGATCGACGCGGCCAACGTAGGCCGCCGGGAGGGGTTGCGCAGACCCAGCGTGACATCGGCGGACCAGGCGAAGGTGTTCCAGGCGCTCTTAGGTTTCGTGCCTGTATCGGGCCTGGCCCTTGGGCGGGCTGCGAGCTTCCTGACTGCAGTACTAGCTCGGGCCGCCGTATCTCGACGTCTAGAGGAGATCTCGTGAAAATTCTGCCGTTCGGTGGGTCCGACCGCCGTACTCACCAGGTCGATGCGGTAGTTACCGGGGCCGGCAGCGGCATCGGCCGCGCATTCGCAGTCGAGCTTGCGCGCCGGGGTGGCCGGGTCGTCTGCGCCGACATCGATCCGGTCCGGGCGAAGGAGACTGTCGCGCTGATCACCGACGCCGGGGGACGGGCCCTCGACGTAAAGTGCGATGTTTCCGACGAGCAGCAGGTCCTCGATCTCGCCGACGCTGCCGAACAGTGGTTCGGTAACGCTGTCGGTCTGGTGATCAACAACGCCGGAATCGGCGTCGGCGGCAATCTGATCGGCGAAACGTCGTTACAGGATTGGCGTCGCACCCTTGCAGTCAACCTGTGGGGCGTCATCTACGGGTGCCAGGTATTCGTACCGCGGATGCGCGTGCAGGGCAACGGCGGGGTCATCAACGTGGCCTCAGCGGCCAGCTTCGGCGCGGCGCCGCGCATGGGTGCTTACAACGTCAGCAAGGCCGGCGTACTGGCGCTGTCGGAAACCCTGGCGGCCGAGCTCAGCGGCACCGGTGTCGCGGTCACCGTCCTGTGCCCGACGTTCGTTAAGACCAACATCATCGACAACGACGCGATCGAGGAACCCGCAGCCAAGCTGGCGACCACGCTGATGAAGTGGATCGGGGTATCGGCGGAATCGGTGGCCCGCACCACCCTCGACGCGCACGACCGCGGGCAACTGCACGTACTGCCACAACTCGACGCAAAGATTGCTTGGCAGATCAAACGGGCCGCGCCTGGTACGTACACCCGCGCGCTCGGCCTGGTCGAGAGGATCGCGCGATAACAACAAGTAGGAGGTAGGAGAACAATGGCGTTCGAATACAGCGACATGCTACAAACGATCAAGGATCGGCAGTGGGCTCTGGCCGATATCGATTGGGATGCACCCGGCGCGGAACTGATCACCGACGAGCAGCGCCCTAGCCTCAAACAATTCATGTCCGATGTGGTGTGGATCGAACATGTCGGCGCCCGAGCGTTCGCGGCGATGGCGCCCAAGGCGCCCGTCGACGAGTTGAAACAGATCTACACCTACTTCCACGCCGAGGAGCAGCGTCATGCCAATGCCGAACTGGCGTTGATGCAGCGCTGGGGAATGCTCGAAGAGGGCGAAAGGCCCGTGCCGAACAAGAATATTCGACTCGTGATCGAGTGGTTGGACCGTTACGCCGACGACCTCCCTCTCACGGTGATCGGATCGGCGATCCCGGCGTTGGAATGCGCCCTCGACGGGGCACTGCTGAAGTTTCTGCTCGACGAAGTTCACGACCCCGTGTGTGGAGAGGTCTTCAAAAACATCAACAACGACGAGTCCCGGCATTTGGCAGTCGGCTTCCAGGTACTCGACCAGCTTGGTGCGAGCCCTATCCGCCGCCACGTGATCGAACTGGCGGGAACATTTCTCAGGCCGGACTTTGCCCTCGGGTTCGTGCTATACGCTCCGCTGCTGGCGAGGATGATGGCGAACATTGCCGCGATGGGGCTGTCCGAGGAGAAGTTGTACAACGCAGTCAACCGGTACTCGAATGTCGGAGACCGAAGCGAAAACACTCGAAGGTTGCCGACCTACTACCTCATGAAGTACCACATGGCGATTGCCATCAAACAGACTCAACCGTTCCAGTATATTGCTGAGAGAATGGGCGTCGTGATCGATCACTTCCCGACTCAGGTGCTCGGCAAAGTCCCCTCGTGGACGAAGGAACTCACCTACGAACCGGTGTCGAGATGACGGAGACGTCGACCGTTCTGATCATCGGAGCCGGCTTCGCCGGCCTTGGCACCGCAATCCGGTTGTTGCAAAAGGGGATAGATGACTTTGTCATCCTCGAACGTAGCAACGAGGTAGGCGGCACCTGGCGTGACAACACCTACCCCGGCGCCGCGTGCGATATTCCGTCGCTGCTCTACTCGTATTCCTTCGAGCAGAATCCGGAGTGGTCGCGCGCGTATTCCGACAGCGAAGAGATCCTCGGCTATATCAATCACGTCGTCGGCAAGTACAACCTCGAGCGATTCATCCGGTTCGGCGCCAACGTCACCGGTATCGGCTTCGATGACGAGACCGGAACCTGGACGGCGGAGACGGAGGAGGGTACTCGGTACCGAGGACGGACGGCGGTGATGGCCGCCGGTCCACTGGCCAATGTCAGCTTCCCCGATATTCGTGGGCTCGATTCCTATACCGGCCACAAGATCCACAGCGCCCGTTGGGATCACGACTACGACATCACCGACAAGCGGATAGCGGTGATCGGTACCGGGGCCAGCGCCGTGCAGATCATTCCCGAAGTGGTCAAGACCGCGCGCAGCGTCAAGGTGTTTCAGCGCACACCGGGTTGGGTGTTGCCGCGAGCGGACTTCCCTCATCCCGAATGGGCGAAGGCGATGTTCCGTCGGTTGCCGCTCACGGAGAGCGCAGCGCGCCAGGCCTGGTTTTGGAGTCACGAGATGATGGCGACCGGCATGGTGTGGGACACGCCCGTCACCACCGCGATCCAATGGGCCGCGCGGGCGAATCTCCGCCGACAAGTGAACGATTCGTGGACCAGATACCGGCTCACGCCGGACTTCCGCGCCGGCTGCAAGCGAATGCTGATGAGTAATGACTACTATCCGGCGCTACAGCAGGACAATTGCAAGCTGATCACTTGGCCCATTGCGACGTTGGCGCCGAACGGGATTCGCACGGCGGACGGGATCGAACATGAGGTCGACTGCATCGTCTTCGCGACTGGATTCGACGTGTGCAAGAACGGCACCCCCTTCCGAGTGACTGGCCTGGGCGGGCGGCAACTCGCCGAGGAATGGTCGCGCGGCGTATACGCGTACAAGAGCATCAGCGTGTCCGGATACCCAAACCTGTTCTTCACCTTCGGTCCGAACTCAGGTCCGGGCCACAACTCCGCGCTGGTCTACATGGAGGCGGCGATCGACTACATCGTCAAGGCCGTCAAAGTCATCGTTGAGGAAGACTTGCGTAGCTTCGACGTGCGGGCGGACCGGCAGCAGGAGTTCAACCATCGAATGCAACGCCGGCTGGCGAGTACCACCTGGAACTCAGGCTGTAAGAGCTGGTACCTGACCACAGATGGGTACAACGGCACCATGTTCCCTGGCTTCGCAACGCAGTTCGCATGGCAGCTGGCGACGGTGGAACTACGAGACCACATGACTTCGAAATTGGCTACACGCGAACACGATCGGCAGGACGGGCGTGCGTCGACCCGAGTAAGTTGACGTCCCGGGCGCATCGCCATCGCATCATGGGAGACGTGTCGGGAAAACACCGCCGGAGTTCAACTCCGGCGGTGGTGGTCGAGCTTATCGAGGCTCTCCGTGGGGTCGACGCGCCGGTTACCGCACCTATTTCGACAATGCGCCTAAATCACCGGGTTGTTCATTGACGTTCTGAAACTGAATTCAGCCCGTGCGCCGCGCAGTGCCGAACCGAAGGAACAGCATGAACAGTGTTACCCGACCCGACTACGAGGTCATTGTTGTCGGCGCCGGCTTTTCCGGAATAGGCTTCGGCATCAAACTCCAGCAGGCTGGTTTCACCGACTTCCTCATCGTCGATGACGCGACCGGGGTCGGCGGAACATGGCACTGGAACACCTATCCTGGAATTGCGGTGGACATCCCGTCGTTCAGCTACCAATTCTCCTTCGAGAAGCGTCCCGATTGGTCACGCACTTATGCGCTGGGCAGTGAGCTGAAGGCCTATGCCGAGCATTGCGTCGACAAGTACGGGCTGCGCCCGCGGATCCGGTTCTCGACCACACTCGTCGAAGCTAGATTCGACGAGGACCTGAACAGGTGGCGTTTGAGGACCGCCGCCGGCGATGAGTTGAGCGCACGGTTTGTCGTGAACGCTTCCGGCGTCCTCACGCGGCCCAAGGTTCCTGATATCGCCGGCGTCGAGAACTTCCGTGGTGTCACCATGCACACCTCCCGGTGGGATCACGACCAGGATCTGCGTGACAAACGGGTTGGCATCATCGGAACGGGAGCCTCTGCGGTACAGGTGATTCCCGCGATTGCGTCTAAGGTGGACCAACTCACGGTATTCCAGCGCACCCCGATCTGGTGCCTGCCGAAACCAGATGTGCCTGTGCCCGGCCCGGTCCGTTGGCTGCTCGCCCGTATCCCCGGCGGGCAACTGGCGACGCGGTTGGTTAGTCAGGCTTTCGTCGAGGTTACCTTCCCTATCGCCGCGCACTACCACAGCGCCATCCCCGCAGTATCGGCCATCGAACGGGCAGCGCTGGCTTACATGCGCCGACAGGTCGTCGACCCTGTCGTCCGGGAAAAGCTCACGCCGCGTTACGCCTTGGGCTGCAAACGACCCAGTTTTCACAACGAGTATCTCGCCACCTACAACCGTGACAACGTCCATCTCGAGACCAACCCGATCATCCACGTCGATGGCGGTGCGGTACACACCGCCGACGGCGGCGCACACGAGATCGACGTCCTCATCCTGGCGACCGGTTTCAAGGTTATGGAATCGGACAACATGCCGACGTACTCGCTCAAAGGGATCGGCGGGTTAGACCAAGCTGAGTGGTGGGACGGGAATCGGCTTCAAGCGTATGAGGGTGTCAGTGTGCCTGGGTTCCCCAATCATTTTTCGATCTTCGGACCCTACGGATACAACGGTTCGTCGTACTTCGCACTGATCGAGGCGCAGACTGCGCACATCCTGCGTTGCCTCACCCACGCTCGCGCCCAGCACGCCAACTATGTGGAGGTCACGCGTCAAGCCAACGACCGGTTCTTCTCCGAAATGCTGGCCCGCCGTCACCGCCAAGTCTTTTGGCAGGACAGCTGCGCGCACGCAAACAGCTACTACTTCGACAAGCATGGCGACGTCCCGCTCCGTCCGACTACGACGATCGAATCTGCTTGGCGCAGTACTAGATTCGACCTAGCTGACTACACGTTTGAAAACCATAACGGCCACCAGCAGCAGATTGCCGACAAAGCGGGATGACCGCCCGGGTCGCTGCCGGCCCCGACGCCGCTCGGTGATCCGGGTAGGTGTCGACGTGGTGGCACCTTGTCGCCGGCCAACAGCTTGCCGTGCTCGACGAGCTGAATGTGGAGGATACGGCCCGCGCCAAGCTGAGGCCGAGCCTGTCGGGGACACGGATAAGACGATGGACGAGGACATCACGGCGGTTGCCGACCGGTAGCCGCCGCAAGGATGGGAGCGGGCATGGAGCTGCACGAAACCGAGGAACAACGCGACCTGCGCACCGCGATCGGCAGGCGCGGTCGACTGAGCCTGGTCATCGTGCCGACCGACGCGGCGCCGATGGCGAAGACATTGATATCGGTGCAGGCGGTGACCTGCGCTGCTGTACGACGCGGGCGACCCCGGGTCCGGGGAGGCCGCCAACATGGCCAAGTACGCCGCGGAGGCAGGGATCTTTGCACTGGACCAAGCGATCCAGACCCACGGCGGCAACGGCCTGGCCACCGAATACGGGTTGGCGACGCTATGGGGGCCGGTGCGGCTCATGCGGACCGCGCGCCGATCAGTCGAGAGATGATCCTGAACTACGTCGCTCACCACAGTCTCAATTTGCCGCGATCTTACTGACCAACAACTTCGCAGACGAGGAGCACAGAATGGACCACGGAATCGGCAGCTGGGTTACCAAGCGTGCTTTTCTGAACGGGGACAAGACCGCCTTCATGGCCGGTGAGCTCCCGTTCACTTATACCGATGTCGAGCGTCGCACCAACAAACTTGGTTCCGCACTGTTGGGGGTAGGTGTGCGCAAGGGCGACCGGGTCGCTGCGCTGCTGATGAATTCGGTGGAATTCATGGAGTTGCTGATCGCCGCCGCCAAGATCGGAGCCATCCTGGTGCCGATCAATGTGCGGCTGGGGGCGCGCGAGGTCGGCTACATCCTTGCCGATTCCGGTGCTGACACGTTCGTGGTTCACCAGCCCCTGGCTGCGACAGGTCGCGCGGCGCTGGCTGAGCCGGGAGTGCGGGTCCGCACGTTGGTTACGGTGGGTGGTGAGCCGGGCAACGGTGAGCGCCGCTATGCCGAGCTGCTGGCCGGGGGTTCCCCAGAGCCGCTCCATGGAGATGTCGAGGGCCGTGACGTCGCGTTCATCATGTACACCTCGGGCACAACGGGGCGCCCGAAGGGCGCGATGCTTACTCACGACAATCTGCTCTGGAACGCGATCAACGTGCTGGCCACCGAGCAAGGCCTGCGACAGAGCGACGTCACGGTCACTGTTGCGCCGATGTTCCACATCGGTGGGCTCGGCGTGCACAGTCTGCCGCTGCTCTACGTCGGCGGAACCAACGTGATCTTGCCGTCGTTCGACCCGGCCGCGACGTTGAAGGTGATGGCGCAGTGCCGAGCTACCGTGCAGTTCATGGTGCCCGCCATGTGGACGGCAATGACCCAGGTGCCGGACTTCGACGCCCACGACTTGTCTGCCCTGAAACTGGCCATGGTGGGCGGTGCACCGTGTCCGCTGCCGGTGATCGAATTCATGCAGCAGCGGGGCGTCCCGTTCGCCGAGGGCTTCGGGATGACCGAGACTGCGCCCCTGGTTTCCATCCTCGACGCCGCGCATATCGTCGAGAAGGCCGGCTCGATCGGTCGGGTGGCCATGCACGTCGAGGGGCGGATCGTCGACGCCGACGATCGTGACGTCGCCGCCGGCACCGTGGGGGAGCTGATCGTTCGCGGGCCCAACGTGTTTGAGGGGTACTGGATGCGGCCCGACGCCACCGCCGATGCGTTCCGGGGTGGCTGGTTTCACACCGGCGACCTCGGGAGGATGGACGAGCAGGGGTTCATCACCCTGGTCGACCGCAAGAAGGACATGATCATCTCCGGCGGCGAAAACGTCTATCCCATCGAGGTCGAGCAGGCACTCTTCCAACACCCCGGCGTGCGTGACGCCGCGGTCATCGGTGGTCCGGACGAAACGTGGGGTGAACGGGTGGTTGCGGTGGTCGTCGCCGACCAGTCCGCAGCGCAGCAGCCGAGCGCCGAGGAGCTGATCGCCTGGTGCCGGGAGCGACTGGCCCATTTCAAGTGCCCTCGCGAGGTGCACTTCGTGACCGAGCTGCCCCGCAACGCCACCGGCAAACTGATCAAAACCGACCTGCGTTCGCGGTTCACGGGTGTGACAGGCGGCGTGGTCCAACGTTGACATCCTCGGAAGGGAAGGCTTTTCGTGACCGCAAACAAGCCCCGCGCGGTCGCGCGCCAGCTCACGTCACCCGCGCCTCGGCACGCACCGCGACGTGAAACACACGCAAAGTCCGGAACAAACGGCTCGGCGACATCGCCCACTTGTGGGATGTCGCCGGGCTACCCAGATCAAGCCGGTGTCAGTGGTGCGATACGATGACGCCCCGCCACGGGTGGGCACCATAATGCGGCGCCGCGCAACCTCCCTGTCACAAATCCTGGAACCGAATGGGTAGCCCGTCGACGGGAATCGGTAGCGAGGTGTTGTCCCAGCGGACCTGATAGTCGTTCGGGACGCTCCATCGATAGGTGCGGAGCATCTCGTGCAGGATTGCTTTGACCTCCAGCACACCGAAGTGCATGCCGATGCATTTGTGCACCCCGCCGCCGAACGGGATCCACGCGAAGCGGTGCGTCTGGTCCTCGCGGCGGCCTGGGGAGAACCGGTCGGGGTCGAACCTGTCGGGGTCGCTCCAGCATTCCTCGACGAAGTGATTGACGGCCGGTGCGACGGCGACGATGGTGTCCGCCGGAATGTAGCGGCCGAGTACCTCGGTGTCTTTGACGGTCTTGCGCAGCACGAGTGGCACGGACGCGACCAGGCGTAGCGACTCCTTGATGACGAGGTCGAGAGTGCTGAGGCTTTCCAACCCATCGATTCCCGGCAGTGCCTCCCCGAGCGCCAGCGATTCCTCCCGTGCTCGCTGCTGCCACTCTGGGTTTTTGGCGAGGTAGTACATGCATGCCGCGGTGGTGATGGTCGATGTGTCGTGGGCGGCCATCATGAGGAAGATCATGTGATTGACGACGTCCGCGTCGCTGAACTTCTCACCCTCGGGTGTCTTCGCGTGGCACAACGCGGCGAACAGGTCGTCGCCGTGACCGGCCCGTGCGGCTGGTAGGTGCTTGGTGAAGTACGACTCCAGGACGTGACGTCCGCGCACCCCGGCCTGCCACCGGGTGCCGGGCAGGGGTGCGCGCACGATCGAGCTCGAGGCGCGGACGGTGGCGACGAACGCTCGATTGATGCGGGCGGTGTCCGCACCTCCGCGTCCGCCCATGAATACCTGGGTGGCGATGTCGAGGGTGAGTCGCTTGAGCTGCGGATAGACCCGCAGCGGGTGTTCCGTCGGCCACGTCGGGACGCTGGCGCGGACACAGGGTCCTACCTGGTCGACATAGGTGGACAGCCGGTCGCGGGTGAAGGCCTCCTGCATGATGCGGCGGTGTATCAGGTGCTCGTCGAAGCTCATCAGCATCAGTCCGCGGTGGAAGAACCGGTCGATGAGGAAGGTCCAGCCGTCCTGGGAGAAGGCTTTGTCCTTGTTGGCCAGCACGATCTGGGTGGCGTCGGGTCCGGAGACGGTGACGATGCGCGTGCCGAACGCCCCCATCCAGGACACCGGCCCGAACCGTTCGTACCGTCCGCGGGTGAATCGGGTCCCGAAGCGGATGTAGTCCAACGTGTGACCCAGCAACGGAAGCCCCGCATCGCCGCGGACCGGTTGCAGATCGGTACCCGGCGGCGGTTCGGCGAGACTGCGCGGCGGCCACCGATCGCTCAGGCCGAGTAGCGCGGCATCCACCCTGCCGGGTGCCGGAACCAGGAGCACCGAGGACAGTCGCTCCCGGACCGCACCGGTCGTACGCTTGACGATACTCACCATCTGCTATCACATTCCTTCGGTTGATGCAGCCGCGTCGCTCGACGCAACGGACCTGTCAGTGCCAATCAGCATTACGACCGACGCCCCGAAGATGACCGCCGCGCTACGGTTTTGCGACCGAACTCGGTCAACTGCGTCGGGAGCAGAGTCCTCATCGCCCGCTGGCGGCGGCGAAGGTGAGGGCGTCGGCGAAGGGGGTGCGGGCCGCGATTTTGGCGCGGTATTTCATGATCTTGCCGGGTTGGTTGACGGCCAGCGCACCGACGAGGCGGTTGTCGCGGCGGTAGAGGGCGAGCCACGCGTGGTCCTCGAGGTTGCCGACGATCTCGACGTCGTCGGCGGCGCAGATACCGACCATCTGAATTTTGTCGGTGTACCAGTCCGACCAGAAGTAGGGCACCGTCTGATAGGGGGTGGCGTTGCCGGGGTCGAGGGCGTTACGGGCGGCGAGAGTCCCTTGTTCGGCCGCCGCGGTCCAGTGTTCGAGACGCATCGACTCCCCGAACAGGGGATGGTTCCAGCGGGTGATGTCGCCGGCCGCGTACACCGCGTCCGCGGCCCTCAGAGTGGCGTCACACACCACGCCGTCGTGCAGGTTCAGACCGGAATCGGTGAGCCACTCCACCACGGGTTCCGCACCGATCCCGACCACGACCAGATCGGCCTCGAGGATGGTGCCGTCGGAGAGCTGCACGTGCTCGATCCGGTCCGTTCCCGTCATCGCGGTGACCGTGAGATCGCAGCGCAGGTCGGTGCCGTTGCGGGTGTGCAGCGCGGCGCACGCGGCCGCCATCCGCGGGCCGACGGCGCGGGTCAGCGGCAGCGGTGCCGCCTCGACCATGGTGACGGGCAGTTCACGTCGGCGGGCGGCGGCGGCGATCTCGGCACCGATGAACCCGGCACCGATGATGACGGTGCGCGCGCCGGTATCGAGAGCTGTGCGGATTGCCTGCGCGTCCTCGACGGTGCGCAGGGTGTGCACCCCCGGCAACTGGTCGCCGGGCAGCGTGCGCGGGCGCGAGCCCGTGGCGACGATCAGGCTGGAGTAGTCGATGCGCTCATCATTGGCGACGATGTGGCGTGCCGCGGTGTCGAGGGCGGTCGCGGTGCAGCCGAGGCGCACCTGAACCCCGAGGTCGGTGAGCGACGCGGCGGCCGGGAAGGTGGTCGGGGCGGGTGCTGGGCCCTCGGCGAGGAACGCCTTCGACAGCGGCGGCCGGTTGTAGGGGAGGTGCGCCTCGGCGCCGAGCAGGGTGATCGGTCCGGTGTAGCTGGTCTTGCGGGCCGACTGCACCGCATGCAGCCCCGCCAGGGAGGCACCCACGACAACCAAGCCTGGCTCGGTCACCGGGTCAGTCCTCGATGGACAGTGCGTTGGTCGGGCAGACGTTGACCGCGTCCTCGATCAGGGCGCGGTGGCAGTCGCCGGGGGTGGTGTCGAGGATGTGCAGTGCACCGTCGTCGCCGACCTCGAAGAACTCCGGGGCGGTGGCCTCGCACATTCCGAGTGAGGAACACTTGTTTTCGTCGAGCACGATTCGCATGGTGATCTCCCTTGTCAACGCTCGGGTGTGAACCGGACGGGGAGATGGTTGACCCCGTGGAAGAAGGTGCTCACCGTGTAGGTCGGTTCACCGCACACCTCGATGTCGGGCAGTCTGTGGAGCAACTCGTCGAACAGCGCGGCGAGCTGCTGGCGGGCCAGCTGGTTTCCCAGGCAGTGGTGGATGCCGCCACCGCCGAAGCTCACATGCGGGTTGGGGTCACGGGAGAGGTCGAACCGCTCCGGATGACTGAAGACCTCGGTGTCCCAGTTCGCGGAGGCGTAGAACATGACGACCTTGTCGCCCTCGGTGAGCTGCTGTCCGGCCAGCTCGCAGTCGCGGGCGGCGGTCCTGCGGAACGTCATGATCGGGGTGGCCCAGCGCACCATTTCCTCGACCGCGGTCTTGATCCGGGCGTCGAAGTCCTCCAGCAGCCAGGCGCGCTGGTCGGGGAAATCGGTCAGCGCCTTCATCGCGTGACTGGTGCTCTGTCGGGTGGTGTCGTTCCCGGCGATGGTGAGCAGCCCGAAGAAGGAGACGATCTCGTCGTCGGTGAGCTTTTCCCCGTCCACCTCGGCCTCGACCAGATTGGTCAGTAGGTCGGACTCGGGACGGTTGCGGCGTTTACCGATGAGGTCGCCAGCGACCTCGCGCAGATATCCCATCGCCTCGAACAGGCGGGGGATCGGCGGCTGGTCGCCCATCACCTCGGGGTCGCTCCATCCGCCCGCGAAGCGGGCTTCGTCGGCGACCTTGCGGCGCACATCCTCGGGCACACCCATCATGTCGCAGATGTTGTGCATCGGCAGCAGCGCCGCGCACTCGGTCACGAAATCCGCCTCGCCCTGGGGTGCGAGGTCGTCGACCACCCGTTTCGAGTTGGCGCGGATCTGGGTGTTGATACGGGTGATCTGCTTCGGGGTGAACGCCAAACTCAGCAGCCGACGCACCTTCGTGTGCCGCGGCGGGTCCATTGCGATGAAACCCTGTCCGGAGTCGAGTAGTTCTTGCGGGATCGACTCCATCACGATGCCCTCACCGGAGAGGAAATCCTCGTGCCGCTTGGTGACCTCCACCAACCCCGCGTGCGACATGACCGCCCAGAAACCCTGATCGTTGGGATCTTCGATGAGGAGCTTCTCCACCGGCCGGTGCCAACTCACCGGGTTCGACGCGCGCAGCTGCGCGAACGTCTTCTCCCGCTCGGCCGCGGTCGAGGACCAGAACGCACTCGACGACAAGTCGGTGTCGTCGTAGGGCCGGGCGAGGCGCCGGTCGGAACTCGTCGGGGTCTGTGTAGTCATAGG
Source organism: Mycobacteriales bacterium (assembly GCA_038256175.1). GTDB lineage: Bacteria > Actinomycetota > Actinomycetes > Mycobacteriales > Mycobacteriaceae > Antrihabitans. The sequence continues at coordinate 546 of JBBSKP010000138.1, read as the reverse complement.
GCAGCTCCGTCGAACATCGTAGTTACACATTGCCCTTAACAACCTAGCAATAAATGTCAACATCGGATACAAACTCTTGCATTATGTTATCGAAATGAGTGATCCGCATCTCCGAGCTCGGGGACGCTCGGTCGAAAGAGTCGGACTGATTGCGAACCGAGCAGTGGCGGTTCGCTCGCCGCGTACAGGCACTGCCGTTCGCGAACGCCCGCCTACGACAGCTCGGACCCCGATGTCCTGTGACCGGCAGATCCTGCCTTCGATGGAGCGCAGGAAACCTTGCGGGAAGCGCCTGGCGCGGGATGCTGCAGCGCAAAGCACCGGCCGGGCCAATTGGGGTACACAGGGGCCCGCGCATCGCGGTAACACAGAAAGCGACACAAAGTTAACACCCTGAAGACTATTGATTCGGGTGCGGCTCTTCTGAAGTGACGTAACCCGCCGTCCCCGCCGCTGTTGGAGTTGCGCGGATTGGTCGGCCTCGATTCTGCCCCTTTCATTCCCACGACACGCGGCATATGTGCAGCTCATGCGCCCTTTCCCATG
>JBBSKP010000137.1:0-13640 GCA_038256175.1 Mycobacteriales bacterium | reverse complement strand
GGGGTCGACCGAAACACCTCACCAGCATCACGCGTGCACCCCACCGAGCGCAATCAGTAGCCCACTCACCGCCCACCAAAGCCGCGCGGCACAGCTATTTTCTCCCCACACGGAGGAGCGAAGCCCCTGGGAAGCTAGCCTCGAAAGTGCACCTTCTGTCGCCGGCTCTCGACGTTTGCAACAGAAGGTGCACACTCGGCGCTGTGGATAACTTCGAATCCATCCACAATTGCCGATATGGCCTTTCGCGACACTGAACGGTCGGCAATCGTCGGCGTATGGGGGAATTCGATCGACCGTTTCGCGGCACGACAGCCGTCGAAATCGGGGCTCTGACCGAACGGCAATTGCGATTCGACTTCGAGCGCGTCTACCGGGACATCTACGTCCGCAAGGGAGTCGAGCTCGACGCCCTCGCACGTGCGCACGCAGCAGCACTCTGGGCCGGCGACGACGGAATCTTGGCTGGGCAATCAGCCGCCGTCGTGCACGGCACGAAGTGGATACGCAACGAGGCGCCGGCCGAAGTGTTTCGCACAGGCAGCCGGCGCGCTCCCGACGGACTGATCGTGCACGGCGATGCCCTGAGCCCCGACGAATTCGAAATCGTCGACGGTGTGCTGGCATCGACACCGATCAGAACCGCCTTCGACTTGGCGAGACGCCGACCGCTCGGCGTTGCCGTCGCAGCGGTGGACGCCCTCGCGAATGCCACCGATCTGAAGCCGCATGACATCACGGAGTTGGCCGAGAACCATCCTGGAGTGCGGGGGATCGTTCAGCTCCGCGAAGTCGTCGAGCTCATGGACAGCGGCGCCGAATCACCGCAGGAAACGCGTACGCGCTTGGTGCTCATCCATGGCGGGCTGCCTCGTCCGACAACTCAAATCCAGATCCGCGACGAGTACGGCCAGATATTTGCGCGAGCTGACCTCGGTTGGGAGCAATGGAAGGTCATCGTCGAATTCGACGGCTTGCAGCACTGGGCAGACGAGAAACAACGCTCTTGGGACATCGAACGGACCGAGATGCTGAGGCGTCTCGGCTGGACCGTCATACGCGTCAATTCCGAGCAGTTACGGACGCGCCCACACATAGTCGTGCGGCGGGTTCGTGATGCGCTCAGGGCAGCCGGTGCGCCCCTATAGCGCGAGTGTGCACCTGCTGTCGCCGGCTCTCGATGTTTGCAACAGAAGGTGCACACTCGGCGGAGGGTCAGTGAGCGAAGTGACGAGCACCCGTCAGGTAGAGGGTCACTCCCGCTTCGCGGGCAGCTTCGATCGCCAAACCGTCGCGAACCGATCCGCCAGGCTGGACCACAGCGCGCACACCCGCATTGATCAGCACCTGCAGCCCGTCGGGGAACGGGAAGTACGCGTCCGACGCGGCAACCGAGCCCTTCGCCCGGTCCCCCGCACGCTGCACAGCGAGGTGTGCGGCGTCGACGCGGTTCACCTGACCCATACCGACGCCGACGGACGCTCCGTCGTGCGCAAGCAGGATCGCGTTCGACTTCACTGCTCGGCATGCGCGCCATGCGAATTCGAGGTCCGCCAACGTGGCGTCGTCCGCTCCGGGACCGACCGCGAGGGTCCAGTTGGCCGGATCGTCGCCTTCTGCGTCGAGCACGTCGCGCTCCTGCAGCAAGGCACCACCGGAAATGGGCCGAAGCTCGGCGCCACCCTGGTTCGGCGGCTCGGCAATCAATACGCGCACGTTCTTCTTACGTGCGAGTACCTCGACAGCTCCATCGGCATACGACGGCGCGACGATGACCTCGGTGAAGATCTCGGCGACCTGTTCGGCCATCTCGACGGACACTTCGCGGTTCGCGGCGATGACCCCGCCGAACGCACTCACCGGATCGCACGCATGCGCGTTGCGGTGAGCCAAGGCGATGTCATCCGCGATCGCGATCCCACAAGGGTTGGCGTGCTTGATGATCGCCACGGCGGGCGCCGAATGGTCGTACGCAGCACGCCATGCCGCGTCGGCGTCGGTGTAGTTGTTGTACGACATTTCCTTGCCGTGCAATTGCTCGGCCTGCGCCAGACCGCCAGCGCCGGAGCCGGACGTGTACAGCGCGGCAGCCTGGTGCGGGTTCTCGCCGTACCGCAGCACGGTCGAGCGGTCCCACGTTCCGCCGAGCCATGTCGGAAAGCCTGCTTCGTCGGGAGCCAAGACGTTCGACATCCAACTTGCGACAGCGACGTCGTACGCCGCCGTGTGCTGAAATGCCTGCGCCGCCAACACCGTTCGCTCGGCGAGGGTGAATCCACCGGCACCGACGGCGGTCAGCACATCGCCGTACCGCGCAGGATCGACGACGACCGCGACCGACGGATGGTTCTTCGCCGCAGCGCGCACCATCGACGGACCACCGATGTCGATCTGCTCGACGCATTCGTCCGGCGTAGCGCCGGACGCCACTGTGGCGGTGAACGGGTAGAGGTTCACGATCACCAGTTGGAATGCCTCGACACCGAGCTCGACAAGCTGATCAAGGTGCTCTTGCTTACGGGTGTCGGCCAAAATGCCCGCGTGCACCCGTGGATGCAGCGTCTTCACCCGCCCGTCGAGCGTTTCGGGGAATCCGGTGAGATCCTCGACCTTCGTCACGGGAATGCCGGCATCGGCAATCTTCGCGGCGGTGGATCCGGTCGAGACGAGCTCGACGCCCTCGGCGTTCAGCCCGATCGCGAGCTCGATAAGCCCGGTCTTGTCATACACGCTGACGAGGGCACGGCTGACAGCCTTACGTTCACTCACTGGGAATCTGGGCCTTTCGTCCATCTGAGACAACACCTCTTTGCGCAACGGCGGCAACAACTTCCGCCAACAGCCGTCGCTCGACAACTTTGATTCGCTCGTGCAGGCTCGCCTCGTCGTCATCGGGCAACACCGCGATGGCCTCTTGCGCGAGCACAGGGCCGGTATCGATACCGGCATCGACAAGGTGGACCGTCGACCCCGTGACCTTCACGCCGTAGGCCAACGCGTCCGGCACCGCATGCGCGCCTGGGAACGACGGCAGCAGCGCCGGATGGGTATTGATAATCCGGCCACCGAACCGCTCGAGGAAACTCGGGCCCAGCAGTTTCATGAAGCCGGCCGTGACGACCAGGTCGGGACGGAACTCGTCGACGGCGTCGGCCAGCGCCTTGTCCCATGTCGCGCGGTCCGCGTGGTCGCGCAGCGCGACGCGGAAATGCGGTATCGCAGCGTTCGCGGCGCATTCGGTGGCGTCGCAGTCGCGGTCGACACCGACAGCAACGATTGCGCCCGGGTAGTCGGCACCGAGCGAGGCGTCGATAAGCGACTGGAGCAGCGTCCCCGCCCCGGATGCGAGTACGACGATTCGAGCCGGGGCCGATGCGGGCAGCCGCTGTGGTTCACGCGGGGCAGTCAGCGCAGTTCTCCTGGCACGATCGGGCGAAGTGGACGGGATTCCGACCGGACTAGAGACTAGTCGCCGTCGTCGGAGGCACCTTTGGGCAGGTCCACAACTTCGACATCGATGATGTCCGCGGACTCGTTTTCGATCACTCCGGTTGGCTGCGCTTCCACCACGGGCGCCTCGTCGACGATTTCGGCCTCGAGCGCGGGCGGTGGTGCGACAACGCGATCGACCACCGGCTCCTCGGGTGCGGGCTCAACCGGGTCCTCGGTGATAGTCCGGCCGAATATGAGGGCTGTCACCGAGCCGAGGACCGCAAGCCACACGAATCCGAGCGTGCCGGCTATCAGGTCCGCGCCGATGTGACCGAACGATCCGAGCTCCCCGCCCGCGGCGAGGATCGCGGCCGTCAAGGCAATGCCGACCAGCAACGACGCCGCCGCCGCGGCCTTGGCCGCCGACAACCGCGTCGGGTTGTTCGACGCACAGTCCCGACCGAGCTGCACCGCCACGTACACGGGCACAAGCAACAGTGCGGGCCACCACGTTCCAGCCGGGCCGACCGGAACGGCTGCCATCACCGGCAGGCCCGGCACGGGACCGCCCACGACGCCGAAGATCCCGATCGCCCCTGCGCCGAAGTGTGCGTACGCCCCCGTCAGCACGGCCGCACTCCCGACGATCACGTTCGGCAAGTACGCCAGCGACAGCACGATCAATCCGAGGGACCCGACGAAGCCGTCAGGAGTATGAAGCAGCGACGTCACCGTCGACCACGAGGCGAAGAACGAGATCGCCGTGACAATCGCTGCACCGGTGAACAGGCGGCGCATCGCAGGACCGCTCGCGAGGAAGCCGGCAACGGCCCAACCCGGGATACGCCTGGCCACGACAACTTGACGCCAGCGTTTGGTGCCGACCCCGATGAGCGCACCACCGAGATGCAGCACGAGGACCCAGGCAAACGCAGCAAGAGTATTCGGCGGCTCCAGCGCAATCACGCTGGAAGCATCCTTGATCACCGCGAGGGATACGACGGTGATGACCAGCGGACCACCAACGGCTGCCGCGATCACCCGAGCAACGTCGGCGTCGGTGGTCTTCTCGTCGATCGCCCGGGCACATTCCCGGGCAACGAGCCACAGCAATCCGATCGTCGGAAGCAGCGGCAGAACACCGATCGCCGTCCCGCTGATCGTGATCGGGACCTGGTGGACCGTCAGCCACACCGCGGCGATCGCGCCCGCAGTCCCCGTGAGTTCACTGCTCGCAGCGACGAGCACAACAAGGATCAGGGCTGCGATCAGCGTAAGAGTGACGATCGCGGGGCGGAATGCGACGGTAACCAGCCGCCGAGCCCGATCGGGCGTCAAAACAGGAGTGGGTGCACTCTCGAGGTCGGCTTCGTTGTCCAGCAGCGCGCTCACCTGATCGAGGGTGGCATCCGAGCAGTCGTCCGTCGGTCAGGCGCGCCGACGGACGACGTCACATCTCGTCTGAACTACTCGTCGTTGCGCGGCGGACGGAACGCTTGGGTCGCGTCGTCGACCTGCCCGCCGTATTGCGGTGCGGGACCCGGCTGCGCCTTGTACTGCTGCGTCGGCTCGTCGGTCGCCGGCGGCTGTCCACCGGTCTGCGGTGGCTGCTGCTGGTACCCCTGCTGCGGCTGCCCGTAACCCTGCGGCGGCTGCTGCTGCCCGTAGCCCTGCGGCGGCTGATACCCCTGCTGCGGCTGCCCGTAACCCTGCGGCGGTTGCTGCTGGTAACCCTGCGGCGGCTGGCCGTAACCCTGCGGCGGCTGCTGTTGCCCATAGCCTTGCGGCGGCTGCTGCTGTCCGTAACCCTGTGCCAGCTGGCCGTAGCCCGGCCCGGACTGACCGAATCCGGATTGCGCCGCCGGCCTCGGTGGGGGCTCTTTGATGATCCCCAGATCGAACAGCACAGCTCCGACGGCCGCCGCGGTCTGGACGAGTGCGAGGACCAACACGATGTAGGCACCCCAGGCCAAACTCGGCCCCTCCGGCAAGCTGAACGATACAAACAGGAGCGTCAGGAATCCGGCGAGCGCGGCCGCGGCCGACACTCCCTTCCAATCCTGCTTGGGCAGGAGCCCGAGGCCCGCGAGGATGCCGCCGAACAGCAGGAGCCCGAGAGCCGTGACCGGCGTGCTCGATTCGAAGAAGTTGGCGGTAGTGCCCTTGATCCCGAACTCAGCTGCGCCGCCCGTCTTGAAGAACGGGGTGAATCCGAGCAGGAAGTTGAGGACGCCGAGCGCCGCAACACCTATAAGCAGGAAGTACGGCAGTCCCTTTGAGCTCGCGGATGGGGTCGGGGCCGGCGCACCGAACCCGGAGCCCCCGGTCGGGATTGACATGTCTACTCCTCTTCGCGTCTTGATCGTTCAGCACGACGCTACTGCACGACGCATGTGTATTTACTAAGAACAAGACGCACCGGCAGACGTGTCAGGGCAACACATTTCGACTCACGATGATCCCAGGCACGAATGACCGAAGGCCACCTTCACGCAGTAGAACTGCCGTGAAGGTGGCCTTCAGCGGAGAAAGGGTGGTAATTACGCCGTCACTGCAGCGTTCTGCAGGATCTCGCGAGCAAGCGCGGCGGTCTCGGACGGCGTCTTGCCGACTTTCACGCCGGCCGCCTCGAGGGCGTCCTGCTTGGCCTGCGCGGTGCCCGACGAGCCGGAGACGATGGCGCCGGCGTGGCCCATGGTCTTGCCCTCGGGAGCCGTGAAGCCCGCGACGTAACCGACGACCGGCTTGGTGACGTTGGCCTTGATGTAATCCGCGGCCCGCTCTTCGGCGTCGCCACCGATCTCACCGATCATCACGATGAGCTTGGTGTCGGGGTCGTTCTCGAACGCCTCGATGGCATCGATGTGCGTGGTGCCGATGACCGGGTCGCCGCCGATGCCGATGGCGGTGGAGAAGCCGAAGTCACGGAGCTCGTACATCATCTGGTAGGTCAGCGTGCCCGACTTCGACACGAGGCCGATGGGGCCGGTGCCGGTGATGTTGGCGGGCGTGATGCCGACCAGCGCCTCGCCGGGGGTGATGATGCCTGGGCAGTTCGGCCCGATGATGCGGGTCTTGTTGCCCTTGGAGACGTTGTAGGCCCACGCATATGCGCTGTCCTGCACCGGGATTCCCTCGGTGATGACCACGAGCAGCGGGATCTCCGCGTCGATGGCTTCCACGATGGCGTCCTTGGCGAACTTCGGCGGGACGAACGCGATGGAGACGTCGGCGCCGGTCTTCTCGATCGCTTCGGCAACCGTTCCGAACACGGGGAGCTCGACGGCGGAACCATCAGCGGCGGTGTGCGCGACCGTGGTACCGGCCTTGCGCGCGTTCACGCCACCGACGATCTGCGTGCCTGCCTTCAGCATCAGTGCGGTGTGCTTGGTGCCCTCGCCGCCGGTGATGCCCTGGACGATGACCTTGCTGTCCTTGTTGAGGTAAATCGACATCTTTTCCAGTCCCTACTTCGAGGCCAACTCGGCGGCCTTGTCGGCGCCTTCGTCCATGGTCGCCGCCAGCGTCACCAGTGGGTGCGCGGCGTCGGTGAGAATCTTTCGCCCTTCCTCGACCTTGTTTCCGTCGAGTCGGACCACGAGCGGCTTGTTGGCCTCGTCGCCGAGGACCTTCAGCGCGCCGACGATGCCGTTGGCCACTGCGTCACATGAGGTGATGCCACCGAACACGTTGACGAACACGCTCTTGACCTGCGAGTCGTTGAGGATGACATCCAGTCCGGCTGCCATGACCTCGGCCGATGCGCCACCGCCGATGTCGAGGAAGTTCGCCGGCTTCACGCCGCCGTGCTTCTCGCCTGCGTAGGCAACGACGTCGAGGGTCGACATGACCAGTCCGGCACCGTTACCGATGATGCCGACCGCACCGTCGAGCTTGACGTAGTTGAGGTCGTTTTCCTTGGCCTTGAGCTCGAGCGGATCCGTGGCGTCCTTGTCCTCGAATTCCGCGTGGCCGGGCTGGCGGAAGTCCGCGTTGGCGTCGAGGGTGACCTTGCCGTCGAGCGCGAGGATCTCGTTGTCGGGCGTGCGAACCAACGGGTTCACCTCTACGAGCAGCGCGTCTTCGCCGACGAAGACCTCCCACAGCTTCTGGATGGTGACGGCCGCAGCGTCGAGCACCTCGGCGGGCAGCTTGCCTGCCTCCGCGATGCTGCGCGCGAATGCGAGGTCTACACCTTTGACTGCGTCGACCGGGATCTTCGCGAGGGCGTCAGGGTTCTCCTCAGCCGTCACCTCGATCTCGACACCACCTTCGACCGAGCACATGGCCAGGTAGGTGCGGTTGGTGCGGTCGAGCAAGAAGGAGATGTAGTACTCCTCGGCGATGTCCTTCGCCTCGGCGATCAGCAGCTTCTTGACGACGTGACCCTTGATGTCGAGCCCGAGAATGTTCTGCGCGTGCGTCAACGCCTCATCGGCATTCGCCGCGTACTTGACGCCGCCGGCTTTGCCGCGGCCACCGACCTTCACCTGAGCCTTGACCATGACGGGCTTGCCGATTTCTTCGGCAATCTTCTTGGCTTCGTCGGCCGACTCGGTAACTCGGCCCTTCGACGAAGGAACTCCGTGCTTTTCGAAGAGCTCTTTCGCCTGGTATTCGAAGAGATCCATCTGCTCACCGTCTCGTCTGCGTTTTGATACCCGCTCGCGGGTAGGAGGGGTCGGGTTCGGACTTTAGCTAGTTCGAGTAATCGGGTTTCGACCGCATTCATGCTAGGTGGTCGGCGTCACTCGAACATGGCACTTGAGGTTTACCTCGCCACGAATTACCTGCGTACCGCAAGGAATGCCGTACTCGCGAGTAGCAAGACCGCCAGTGTGGCGATTGGCACACCAAAGTCCACCGAAGCGCCCGCGATCCGGCCGATCGTGAGCGGCCAGCTTGCGAGGTAGATCCCCATCCCGGCAGCGGCGCCGACGACCAATGCGGCGGCACGCGCCGGCCGCGAACGGGCAGCGACGATCACTGTCATCACGACGACAACTCCGAACAACGCCTGTCCCCAGGCGTCCCAGCCCCAGGGCAGCGCGAACGACGTCGCGCTCGCGTTCGGTCCGGAATACAGCGGCACGCCGAGCGCCACGACCGACACAGTCGCCGCGACCGAACCGGCGACCAGCAGCCGCCGGTCGACGTCGACTTCGGCGGAAAGGTCGATGTCTTCACGCTCGGCCGAACCCGCGATCCACGTCAACAGTCCCGTCGATGCCGCGGCAAGCACGCCGATGCTGATCAAGATCGATCCCGGGCCGACACCTACGTCCGAGACCTGCTGACCCTCGACGGTCGCGTCGAGTACCGCAGCCGCCGCCATCACCACCGCACCGCACAAGACACCGACGGCAGGTCGAACGGTGAGAGCGAACTCCGACAGCAGCAGCCACACACTCGCGATCAGCAGGACCACCGCAGCGACCAGAGCGACACGGGTGGCGAAGACATCCGGTGCAGCGCGTCCGGCCGGTACCGACAAGATCGGCAAGAGCGCGCCGACGCCGACGAGCACCGCGGTACCGATCCCGGCCGATCCGGCGATCGCGTGCCAGCGCCCGACGGACGGAACACCAGCGAAGAGGTCGACAGGTCGATGCGAATCTGCGTCGCGGGTCTGCGCTCGCCGCTCGCGATAGGCAACCAACGCGGGCAATCCGGCACCGGCGATCAGCAACACGAGGGCAGCAACGGCAGCGATGGTCGTCGCCGGCGTCGATTCCAATCGGTCATCGACCACACCTGCGACGAAACGGCTTCCGAACAGGCCGAGCAGGCTGCAGCCGGCCCCGACGATCGCACCACCGGCGACGAGGATGGCACTCGACGCCAGCGCAGCTGCCACCACGATCCCTACTGCCGCGCCGAGGGCGAGCGCTGCAGCAAGCGCCGTCCACGCGGCTTCGATCGCAGGACCTGCCACGATCACCGGATCCACCGAGTTCCAGGCCGTACGGAACAGCAATACGACGACAACGACAGCAGCTGCGGCAACACCGAGCGACGCGACCGCACCCGCCCGAACAGCCGTCGCGCGACCAGCTGACTCCGGGTCGTCGGTTTGGCCGTAGCCATCGAGCATCGCCGCCCGCGAAAGCATGACCATTCCGAGGACACCCGCGACTACACCGAGGGCATGTCCGGCAAGCACGCAATATGCGCCGGGCCCCGGCGTCAGAGCGGCAGCGGTTTCGGGGCGAAACAGTTCGAACCGGTTGGCGTTGATCGCGTCACGAAACAGGTCGGTATCGAGCAGCACGAAGCCGATCGACATCAGGCCGGCACCGGCGAGGAGCCCGCCCGCCCATTCCCACATCCGCCGGAACACGGCGATCGCGGCCAGCAGCGGCACCGTGCAGACGGCAACCGTTGCGACGAGGGCCGCCGCACCGATCGGCCCGGGTGAGTCGGCTGCCCTGGCGACTGTCAGCGCGGGGCTGACGGCGACGAGTAGCGCGCCGACCGCGGCAGCAGCGACGGCCACGTTCGCGACTGCGCCCGGTGGGCGGCCTTCGACGTCGACTGAATCGGCTGCGGCGAGTGCCGGCAGTGGGGAAGCAGAGGGGGAAGCAGAGGGGGAAGCAGAGGGGGAAGCAGACGAGGAAGCAGCTTCGGCAGGCACAGCAGAGACGCTAGCGGGTGTGTCCGAATGGCCACGATCGTGACACGCTCGCCATGTCTCGACTCAGAATCGAGACTTTGGTGACCTCAGACATATTCCCAGCTCAGTTTGTGAGGAATCTCACATATCTGGATTACGCACCTCGTTAACTTGCGCTGGTCGCAATCATTTCGTTACCGTCCCGGAGGTCTAAGTCACAACCAGGTCACGACTAGGAGGACGGCAAGCCTTGTCGCAACACCGCACTCCATTCACAACGAGTCGCTTCGTGACCAACCCAGCCGAACATGATTCGGCCCCGGCATTCGAGTTTCGTTCCAACTTCCACCACTCGGGTCAGCCCGCGTACAACACACCGTCGGTACTGCTCGGCCCCGCATCGACCGAGCAGTCACAGTCGTATAGCCCAGATCGCACTCCGCGTTACAGCGAGTCCGCAGATCAGGCACCGATTCGGCCGCGCACCCGGCAAGAGGACCGACACCGCAGGTCCGCTCCGAAAACGAAAAAGCCTTTCGGTCTCCTCCCGACCGCACCGGCCGACGAGGCAGCACAGCCCGGTACCTACAGCTTCCTGACGGTCACCGGCGATCGCATCGCATTCCCCGTTCAGCACGACGCCGACGAGCAGCACGACGGCGCTTCCGAGACGGCTCCGGTGAAGCGCGGCGGCGCACACCGCCTGCCTGCCCCGCCTGCAGCGCTCAAGGGCCGCGCAGCCGTCGTCGCCGTTGCCGCTGGTGCCGTCGTCGCCGCTGGACAGGCTGCACTCGACAACGGACCGGCCAAGACGACTCAGTCCTCCGACGCAACGCTCGCCGCGTCGACGGTCGGCGCCACCGCGGCACCGCAGGCCGCCAAGTTCATGGGCACCAGCGACGACGTCGCCAATGCCGCGGTCAACTCCGGTGCTCCGCAGGTTCTCAACATCGCAGCGCCGACTGACCTGAGCGACTTCAGCAATCTCCTCGCCAAGGGACAGAAGTTCGCACAGGAGCGCGCAGCCGAAGAGGCCGCGAAGCTTCGCCCACTCTTCTCGACGTTCAGCCACGGCACCTTCACCTCCGGGTTCGGTGCACGCTGGGGAACGCTGCACGCTGGCGTCGACCTTGCGAACGCCATCGGTACGCCGATTCTCGCGGTCGCTGACGGTGAAGTGGTCGACGCAGGCCCGGCTTCCGGCTTCGGAATGTGGGTGCGGCTCAAGCACGCCGACGGCACCGTCACCGTGTACGGCCATATCGACTCGGCCACCGTTTCCGTCGGCCAGCATGTGCTCGCAGGCGACGAGATCGCCAAGATGGGCAACCGCGGCTTCTCGACTGGGCCGCACTGCCACTTCGAGGTCTGGCTCAACGGCAAAGACAAGGTCGATCCGTTACCTTGGCTCGCCTCACGTGGCATCAGCCTCGGAGTTGAGCGCGACTAAGCTCGCTCGCGCCCGGCTTCGAGCCGGACGTGCCCCGTCCGGCCCCTCAGTTGCCCGCTAGAGCTTCACCATCGGCACTCCACCGATCAGCATCAGCCGAACCTTCCCAGCTGTGCCGAAATCGATCGTCACGGTTGCCCGAGGACCGACTCCATCCGCAGCGATAACCGTGCCGAGTCCGTACTTGTCGTGACTCACACGGTCGCCGAGATCCAGCACCAGATCGGTGTTGTTTCGGCTTCGCGCAGCCGCGGCAGGCGACGGCCGGGCGCTACCGAAGCCTTCCGATTGCCAGCCCGGTCGATCGCGTCGTGTCCAGTCGCGTTGCTCACCGCCGCCGCTGTATCCACCTTGAAACGAGCCCCCACGCGACGACCCACCGCGCAGCGAGTTTCCGGGATCGAGGCGACGCCAGTCGAGTAGTTCGTTCGGAATCTCTTGCAGGAACCGCGATTCCGGGTTGCTGATCGGTTGGCCCCACGCCGACCGGACCACCGCTCGCGACAGATACAGTCGTCGCCGCGCTCGGGTGATACCCACATACGCGAGCCGGCGCTCTTCGGACAGCTCGGCCGGGTCGCCGAGCGCACGCATGTGCGGGAACTGACCGTCCTCCCAGCCTGTGACGAAGACAGTCGGAAACTCGAGCCCCTTCGCCGTGTGCAGCGTCATCATCGTCACGACACCGTCGCCGGAATCCGGAAGCTGATCGGAATCGGCAACGAGCGAGACCCGCTCGAGAAAAGCAGCGAGCGACCCCGGGTCCGGCTCACCCTCGGCAGCGGTTGGCGTGATGCCTTCGGTTTCGGCGAGCGCAACGGCATTGCGAGCCTCCGAGCTGAACTCCCTTGCAACGCTTACCAATTCGTTCAAGTTGTCGAGTCGGGCGCCGTCTTGAGGATCGTTACTGGCTTCGAGTTCGTACCGGTAGCCGGTGCGATCGAGGATGGCCTCGACCATCTCGCCGACATCGAAGAAGCCGCCGCCGGCGGACTCGCCGACCGCGCGAATTCCGTCGATCAGTTCCAGAAAGGCCGCAATAGCTTTCTGTGAGCGCGTATTGAGCAGTGGGACGGTGCCCTCCGCGGCAGCACGCAGCGCCGCAGCGAAGCTGGTCCCCTTTTGCTCCGCGTACACCGCGACGCAGGCCTCCGCACGATCGCCGATTCCGCGGCGTGGCGTGTTCAGGATGCGGCGCAGACTCACCGTGTCGTCGGGGTTGTCGATCACCCGCAAGTACGCGACCGCGTCTCGCACTTCCTTGCGTTCGTAGAACCGGACGCCACCGACCACCTTGTACGGCAGCCCGAGGCGGATGAAGATTTCCTCCAGGGCACGAGAGTTGTTATTGGTCCGATAGAAGACCGCGACGTCGTTGAACTTCGCCTCGCCGGCGTCGACCAGCCGATCTATCTCGCGCGCAACGAACGACGCCTCGTCGTGCTCGTTGTCGGCGACATATCCGGTGATCAGGTCACCGTCGCCGGAATCGGTCCACAGCCGCTTTTCCCTGCGGCCGGTGTTCCTGGAGATCAGAGCGTTAGCCGCGGACAAGATGTGCTGCGTCGAGCGGTAGTTCTGTTCGAGCAGGATTGTGCGGGCATCCGGGTAGTCGCGCTCGAACTCCTCGATATTCCGAATCGTCGCGCCACGGAAGGCGTAGATCGACTGATCCGCGTCGCCGACCACGCACAGCTCTCCTGGCGGCACGTCGCCGGAAGTACCGACAAGTTCGCGGATCAGCACATACTGCGCGTGGTTCGTGTCCTGGTACTCGTCGACCAGGACATGCCGGAATCTCCTGCGGTAGTACTCCGCAACCTGCGGATACCCCTGCAGCAACGCCACCGTCTCACCGATGAGGTCGTCGAAATCCATGGCGTTCGATGCCCGCAGCCTGCGTTGATACAGGTCGTACACCTTCGCAACCAGCCGCGGTAGCTCCCCACCGTCCTTGTCGGCGTCGGCGATTGCCTGCTCCGGCCCGATCAGCTCGTTCTTCAGGTTCGAAATACTGGTCGCAAGCAGCCGCGCCGAGAACTTCTTTGCATCGAGTTCGAGATCTCGTCCGATCATCGTGAGCAATCGGCGGGAATCGTCCGCGTCGTAGATCGAGAAATTCGAATTGAGTCCAGGCAACAGCGC
>JBBSKP010000136.1:0-13740 GCA_038256175.1 Mycobacteriales bacterium | reverse complement strand
GGCAGATGCTTTGCGACATAAAGTATTCCGGACTTTGCGTGATCGAACGGTGAGCCGACGTCGAGCGAGCTCCATTTGATTTTCGAATCGTCGGAAGGCGGTTCGACAGCCGACGACATCGCGGTGTCACTGCGGCTCAGGGACTGCGCTGGCAAACCCCAGTTGATCGCGAGGTTGTCGAACGAACCGCCGACCTGCAGCGTTGCGGACGTCAGGACCACAGTCGACTCGGCAAACAGGCGTGCGCGCAGCAATCCGCCAACGGAAAGCGGCGCGATGTGCAGCACTCGTTTGACGCTTCCACGCTGGTCGTCGACGGATAGCCACACGACATCGCGTCGTTTGGACGCATCAGGTTCGTCGAAGGCAGTGAGTGCCCGGACGGCATTGTCGTGAACCTCGTCGATCGCGGCCAACGCGGCATTTCGTGCGGCAGCCGACTCCGGATCGGACTGCGCCATGCCCTGACGTGTCGGGGCCAAGGCTGTGCGAACCGACCACGCCGAGTCCCGAACCAACGCAAGCGCGGCGTCCGCGCCGGACGGCATGTCATCCCAGCGCCCGGCATTGAGTTCGTCGAGAATTCCGGCCAGCGCTTCGGCTGCTCCGTCGAGCCGGTCGACGTCCTGCTCCTCGACGAGCTTGACGCACCGGCGCGCGGCGATGCTGATGGCTGCCTCGCTGAGTTCGGCGGTTGCGACCGAGGTGACGCGATCCACGAGTTCGTGCGCCTCGTCGACTACAACAACGTCGTGCTCGGGCAGCACCTGAATTCCAGTTATCGCGTCGATCGCGAGCAACGCATGGTTTGTCACGACGACGTCGGCCTGGGCCGAGCGGGTTCGGGCACGTTCGGCGAAGCAGTCCTCGCCGTACGAGCAGCGCGATTTGCCGAGGCACTCCCGCGAGGACACGCTGACCTGCCGCCACGACTTGTCGGTCACACCGGGAACGACCTCATCGCGATCGCCTGTTTCGGTATCGGACGCCCATTTGTTCAGCCGCTGCACTTCGCGGCCGAGCCGTGACACCGCGAACGCGTCGAACAGTTGGTCGTCGGGTGGCTCCTCGACGGCACTGTTGATCTTGTTCAGGCAGAGGTAGTTGTTTCTGCCTTTGAGGATCGCAAACTTGGGGGCGCGACCGAGTGCTGGTTCGAGCGCGTTGGCCAGCCGGGGCAGGTCGCGGTCGATCAGCTGGGTCTGCAGGGCGATGGTCGCAGTCGAGATAACGACAGTTCGTCCGGTCTCGACAGCGTGCCGCACGCTTGGCACCAGATAGGCGAGAGATTTACCGGTTCCGGTCCCCGCCTGCACCGCAAGGTGCTCACCGGACTGGATCGCTTGATCGACCGCAGAAGCCATAGTCAGCTGGTTTGCCCGTTCGGCGCCGCCGAGGGAGTGCACGGCGAGCGTCAGCAACTCGGGGACACTCGGAAGATCGGGCACCGGAGAAGGTTACTGCCCGCCACCGTCATTAGACACGAGGCACGGCGAGAACTTGTCGGTGGCGCGTGAGACGGTGCGTTGTGGATGGCCGTCCGCACGGGTAATTGATCGGTTTCGCTCGAGAAAGGCATTGGTCCCGATGGCAGCAACGATTCTGGCTTTGGTCCCGCGTAGCGGCTTCACGCTTCGGCTCGCCGGCGGATTGCGGTGGGAACTGCGCAACCGACTGGCGTATGGAGAAGGTGTCGTACTGCACTCGTGGCCGAAGTCTCAGGCCGAGGACGCGCTGGAACATTGCTACCGACTGAACGGATACGCCTCCCGCCGGGCGCTTGGCGACGCGGAGGAAATCTGTGGAGGGGGCGCTATCGCCGATCTGGCACCTGTCCGCACAGTTCGACGCCGCCCGCCCGCATCTGGTCGAGGGCAACGGCGACCGTCTCCGGTGCGACCCCGGCTGTGAAGTCCAATAGGACCGTGGTCTCGAAGTCTGCTGCCACTGCATCCAATGCCGTCGCGCGCACGCAATGGTCGGTCGTGAGGCCGACGATGTCGACCGAATCGATCTGTCGCGCGCGCAGCCAGTCCGCCAGCATTGTTCCGCTGGCGGCAGACGCTTCGAATGCGGAGTATGCCGCCGTATATGTGCCTTTGGAGAACACCTCTTCGACCTTCGCGGTGTTCAGGCCCGGGTGGAACTCGGCACCCGAGGTGCCGACCCGGCAATGCGGTGGCCAGCTGTCGACATAGTCGGGCGTGGCAGAAAAATGTGCACCCGGATCGACGTGATAGTCCCGGCATGCAACTATCGCGGCGTAATGAGTTTCCCCCGCTAGCAACTCGGAGATCTTGCTCGCGACGGACGAGCCGCCGACAACGGGCAGCGAGCCACCCTCGCAGAAATCGTTCTGCACATCGACGATAAGCAAGGCCTTGTTGGTCACGACTGGGTTCCTCCAGAATCCACAGTTCCTCCATGATCCACAAAGGTGGTCGGGATAGCCGGTTCGCCATGGGACAGCTTGAGTCCCTCCCACGGCAGGCTTGCCAGTCCGTTCGCAACCAACTCTCGTGCGTCGGTCAAGGTCGGCAGGTTGGCTACGGTTTCGCCCCGACGCATCAGAGGAATCAGCAGCTCACGGCCCGCGAAGTCACGGGCATCCGGTGCCTGGTCGGATGCCGGGTAGACGACCTCTTCGACAATTGTTCCGCTGCGTCGCGCCAGCCGTCCAGCCCGCTTCGCACCGCCCTTCGATTCCTTGTGACTGCTGCGTTTGGCGACAGGAATACCGTCCACCTCGACGAGCTTGTAGACCATTCCCGCAGTGGGTGCCCCAGAGCCGGTGACCAGCGATGTGCCGACGCCGTACGCGTCAACAGGTTCGGCGCGAAGGGCCGCGATCGCGTACTCGTCGAGGTCGCCGGACAGCACGATCTTGGTCCTCGTGGCGCCGAGGTCGTCGAGTTGGCGCCGGACCTGGCGCGCCAGGATGCCGAGGTCGCCCGAATCGATCCGGACACCGCCGAGTTCGGTGCCCGCAGCAGCGATCGCGGCCTTGACGCCCTCGGTGATGTCGTAAGTGTCGACAAGCAAGGTGGTACCGATCCCTTGCACTTGGACTTGGGTACGAAACGCGCGTTCCTCGTCCGGGCCGGCCGCACTGCTGTGCAAAAGCACGAACGCGTGCGCACTGGTCCCTGTCCCCGGAATGCCGTAGCGCCGAACAGCTTCCAGGTTCGACGTCGCGGTGAAGCCCGCGAGGTAGGCGGCCCGCGAGCTCGCCGGTGCGGCCTGTTCGTGCGTCCGCCGGGAGCCCATTTCGATCAAGGTGCGCCCGTCCGCGGCGCTGACCATCCGCGCAGCGGCGGACGCAATCGCACTGTCGTGGTTGAGGATTGACAGCGCGAGTGTTTCGAGGAGCACGCACTCCGCGAATGTTCCGCGGACCGAGAGGATCGGTGAGCCGGGAAAGTAGAGCTCGCCCTCGCGGTATCCGTCGATGTCACCAGAGAATCTGTAGTTCCGCAGCCACTCGACGGTGGAGTCGTCCAGAAACTCCGAAACGACACCCAACTCGTCCTTGCCGAACCGGAAGTGCGACAACGCTTCGAGCAATCGTCCGGTACCCGCGACGACCCCGTACCGCCGACCGGCGGGAAGCCTGCGAGCAAAAACTTCGAACGTGCAAGTGCGCTCGGCCGAGCCGTCGGCGAGCGCGGCCGCGAGCATCGTCAGCTCGTATTGGTCGGTGAGCAGCGCCGTACTCGCGCAAGGAGGGGCCATCGGACCAACTTTACGAGTTCGCCGCGATCGGGTGTTGTGCTTGGTGGGGCAGGTCGTACCCTTGATTTATGGCTCTGCGTACAACCAACACCTCGATGGCGAGGCTCTCGGCGGCGCCACAGGCCACCCCTGAGACGGCTGAGGTCGAAGAGGTAGTCGAGTCCGAGGACCGCCCATGGGTCACCGTGGTGTGGGACGACCCGGTCAACCTGATGCACTACGTCGCCTACATCTTCCAAAAACTGTTCGGCTACAGCAAAGCCAAGGCAAACGAATTGATGATGAAGGTGCATCAAGAAGGCAAAGCTGTGGTTTCCGCGGGCTCGCGCGACAAGATGGAGCACGATGTCCGTAGGCTGCATGCGGCCGGACTCTGGGCCACAATGCAACGCGACAGCTAACGCTGTCATTCGGATGTAAGGATCAACGGGTACCCAACGTGCGGACTTGGAGCCGGAAGAACTCGCTGGGCGGCGTGAAGTTGCGCTCGGAGATGGATGCGCGGGAAGCAGCCGTGCTGCGCTCCCTTGTCGGTTCGGTGCTCGGACTGCTCGAAGAGCGTGCAGCTGATGCGCCCGACGACGACCTCGCCGCGCTGACCGGGCTGCGGATGGGCAGTAGCACGCCGCCTGACGATCCGACGCTTGCCCGGTTGCTGCCTGACTTTCACAACAGCGAACCAGCAGCGCCTGACGAAGATCGCGCCGATATCAACGGAGCATTACGAAGCCTGTACGAGCCCGAGATCATCGACGCAAAACTGGCCGCGGGAACGGTAATCCTGCAGACCGTGCCAGCAGAAGGCGGTCGGGTGCTGCTGACGCCGGAGCAGGCCGATGCCTGGTTGGCGGGGCTCAACGACGTTCGGCTTGCTCTGGGAACCACGCTCGGCATCGAGCCCGACACACCCGACCATCTCCCACCGGATGATCCGAGAGCGCCGCATCTCGATGTTTACCACTGGCTGACGTGGATGCAGGATTCGTTGTTGGCTGCACTGGTGCCGTAGTCGTCCGATGAAAAATGCTGCTGCCGGAGGAGTCTCATGAAATCTGGGCCGAGGAATTCGCTCACGGACGTGACGGGACTGCTTGTCGGGCATCACCATGAACTCGACGACGATGCGACGCTGGGTACCGGTGCGGCCACGGGCTGCACGGTTGTTCGGGCCCCAGCCGGTGCGACGGCTTCGGTCGACGTCCGCGGCGGCGGTCCGGGCACACGGGAAACCGATCTGCTCGATCCGAGCAACACAGTCCAGCATGTCAACGCCGTACTGCTCAGCGGCGGCAGCGCGTACGGATTGGCCGCTGCCGATGGGGTGATGCGCTGGCTCGAAGAGCACGGCGAGGGCATCCCTATGGACAACGACGGCCACGTGGTGCCGATCGTGCCCGGTGCGGTGATCTTCGACCTCACCGTCGGCGACTGGGCAATTCGCCCTTCTGGCGATTTCGGATTCCTTGCGACAGAAGCAGCGGGGGTCGAGTTCGAGCGTGGCTCGGTCGGTGGCGGCGTCGGCGCTCGCGCGGGTTCGCTCAAGGGTGGTGTCGGCACGGCGAGTGTCGTCATCGACGAGGGTGTCGCGGCTGGCGTCACAGTCGGGGCCGTCGTCGTCGCCAATCCCGTTGGGACGGTGTTCGATCCGCGGACCGGACTGCCGTGGGGAGCGCTCGCCGACGGTGCCGAATTCTTCGGACTGCAGGCACCCGATGCTGCGCAGCTTGCGGTCGCGAACGCGCTCGACCCGAAATGGGCGACGATGAACACCACGATCGGTGTCGTCGGCACCGATGCACGCCTCAGCGCAGCGGGCTGTCGTCGAGTTGCGATGGCCGGCCAGGACGGGCTGGCACGTGCGATCCGCCCTGCCCACTCTCCACTCGACGGCGACACCATATTTGCGCTGGCCACAGGGACGTTCACCACGCCCGCCCCGACGGATCCGCTGCCTGCCGCGTTCTTGGCCGAGTTGCCAGTGGTGGACGCTGTATGTGCGGCCGCAGCCATCTGCGTCGAACGTGCGATCGTCGACGCGGTACTGGCCGCGACGACGGTCGCGGGAATACCCGCATATCGTGACGTGTTGTCGTCGGCATTCCCTCGAGGACCGGAAAGGTAGAAAAGTTGCTGGTGATCAGAGCGGACCTGGTCGATGCCATGGTTGCGCACGCTCGCGCGGACCACCCGGACGAGGCATGCGGCATCATCGCCGGACCGGAGGGCTCGGACCGTCCCGAGCGCCATGTGGCGATGATGAACGCCGAGCGCTCACCGACGTTCTACCGGTTCGATTCCGGCGAGCAGCTCAAGCTGTGGCGCCAGATGGACGATGCCGATGAGACACCGGTCGTGATCTACCACTCCCACACGGCTACCGAGGCGTATCCGAGTCGCACCGACATTTCCTACGCGTCCGAGCCCGATGCGCACTACGTGTTGATCTCCACCCGCGACCCGGAAACACACGAGTTGCGTAGCTATCGCATCCTCGAAGGGGTCGTCACCGAGGAGCCCGTCGAAGTCGTGACTGGCTACGAACCTGCCGCAAATTGAAATCGCACAGCCCACAAGGAGCATTCTCATGTCTGTAACCGTGTCCATCCCCACGATCCTGCGTACCCACACCGATGGTGAGAAGCGCGTCGAGGCAACAGGTTCCACGCTTGCTGCTGTGATCGACGATCTCGATGCCAACTACAGCGGGCTCAAGGGCCGGCTGCTCAACGAGGGCAAGCTGCACCGCTTCGTCAACGTGTACGTGAACGACGAGGACGTCCGATTTTCCGGTGGTCTCGAAACTGAAGTGGCTGACGGGGATTCGGTCACAATCCTGCCCGCAGTCGCCGGGGGCTGAGAGTTCGTGGCGAGGTACGACTCACTGATCGCGACCCTGGGCAACACGCCACTCGTTGGACTGCAGCGGCTGTCGCCAAACTGGGACGGCGAAAATCCCGTGCGGTTGTGGGCGAAACTGGAAGACCGCAATCCGACGGGCTCCATCAAGGACCGCCCTGCGCTGCGCATGATCGAACAGGCGGAACGGGACGGCAAGCTTTCGCCCGGGTCCACCATCCTCGAACCGACGAGCGGCAACACCGGCATCTCGCTTGCGATGGCTGCGAAACTCAAGGGCTACCGCCTGATCTGTGTGATGCCGGAGAACACGTCGGTCGAACGGCGTCAGCTGTTGACGATGTACGGCGCCGAGATCATCTCGTCGCCGGCAGCGGGCGGGTCGAACCAGGCTGTAGCGATGGCGAAGCGCATTGCCTCGGAGAACCCCGATTGGGTGATGCTTTACCAGTATGGGAACCCGGCGAATTCGCTTGCGCACTATGAGGGCACCGGTCCCGAAATCCTGACCGATCTGCCCGAAATCACTCATTTTGTTGCCGGTCTCGGCACAACGGGGACGTTGATGGGTGCAGGGCGCTACCTGCGCGAACATGTCCCTGGCATCGAAATCGTCGCGGCCGAACCGCGCTACGGCGAACTCGTCTACGGCCTGCGGAACATCGATGAAGGCTTCATCCCAGAGCTGTACGACGAATCCGTGCTGACGACACGTTTCTCGGTCGGACCATTCGATGCCGTACGTCGGACGCGTGAACTTGTCGCCGAAGAAGGGATCTTCGCGGGGATATCGACCGGCGCGATCCTGCATGCCGCGCTGGGCGTAGCCCGCAAAGCGGCAAAGGCGGGGACGCGGGCGGACATCGCGTTCGTCGTCGCAGACGGCGGTTGGAAGTACCTGTCGACCGGCGCGTACGACGGTACGCTGGAAGAAGCTGAGGACCGGCTCGAAGGCCAGTTGTGGGCGTGACCGCTCGCTGAGCGCGGGGAACGAGAAAGGTGGTCTGGTGACAGGATCTCTTGGACCATCGTTCGATCCCGCCCGATTGGAAGCGATACGGGCGTCGATGTCGACAGGGACCTCGACGTCTTCTCGCGCAAAGAAGTCCGCCGGTGCCCCCGCGTGGCAAAAGGCTGCGGTGCTGATCGCAAGCTTCGCCGCGGCGCTTTACGTCATCGAATTCATCGACGTTCTCGATGACAACGGGCTCGACAACCTCGGGATCAAACCGCGGACCGACGACGGGCTGTGGGGGATCGCGTTCGCCCCGATGTTGCACGGCGGTTGGGACCATCTCATCGGAAATACCATTCCGCTGCTCGTCCTCGGTTTTCTTGTGCTCATGGCCGGGATTGCCCGCGGGATCGCCGCGACGGCGATCATCTGGATCGTCGGCGGTGTGGGCACGTGGCTTACCGGCCAATCAGGGTCGGTCCATATCGGCGCATCGGTCCTGATCTTCGGCTGGCTGACCTTCCTGATCATGCGCGGCCTGTTCACTCGCAGCGCAATACAGATCCTCGTGGGGCTTGCGGTCCTCGTCATCTACGGCGGGATGCTCTGGGGTGTTCTGCCGAACGATCCACGAATTTCCTGGCAAGGCCATCTGTTCGGTGCGATCGGAGGCGTGCTCGCGGCGTGGTGGCTGTCCTCCGACCAGCGCGACGCGCGCAAGCAGCGTGCATTAAAGGCGGGCTAGCGGCCCGGTCACGCCGATCGGTCGAACGGAATGATGTCTTCGGCGTTGCCTGCGCGGAACTTGGCAACCCACGCCGGGTCAGCAAGCAGTGCCCTTCCGAGCGCGACACTGTCGAACTCACCGCGGTCGAACTGTTCCAGTAGGTAGTTCAAACGCTTGCGGCTCGATTCGGTCGGCAGGTCGTTCTCGGCATGAAATACGGTCTCCACCCCAACGGAACCCACGGTGATGACGGGCTTACCGGTGACCTTCTTCGTCCATCCTGCGAGCCCGGTCGGATCCGACGCGCTCGTGCGGAAGCCCGGAACCCAATGCCGTCGAGTCGACACATGAAACAGGTCGACGCCGGCATCGGCCAGAGGCGTCAACAACGTCTCGAGCTCACCTGGATTGTCCGCAATCTGTGCGTCGTAGTTCGAAGCCTTCCACTGTGAATAGCGGTAGACGATGGCGAAATCGGGGCCGACAGCCTCGCGGACCGCCGCCACGATCTGCGCGGGGAAGACCGGGCGACGGGCGATGGTCCCGCCGTAGGCGTCGTTGCGTCGGTTGGTTCGTTCCCAGAGGAACTCGTCGAGGAGGTACCCATGGGCTCCGTGCAATTCCACGCCATCGAATCCGAGATTCTTTGCCAGCAAAGCAGATTCGGCAAATCCGCGCACGATCTCGTCGAGGTCGGCTGCGGTCAGTTCCCTGCCGAGTGGTTCGCCCGACAAGTCGAGACCGGACGGACTCACCGACGGAACGTCAGGGTCGAACGTTGGGCTCGCGCCTCGTGCGGCGCCGGTGTGCCACAGCTGCGGAATGATCGCGCTGCCCTCGGCGTGGACGGCCTCGGCGATCGCGCGCCAGCCGTCCGCGCCTTCTCCGTAGAAGCGGGGAACGTTGGTGCTCGGCCCCGCCGCCGCGGCGCGAATGTAGGTGCCCTCGGTAATGATCAGGCCGACGCCTCCGCGAGCGCGCGCCCGATAATGCTCGACATTTTCCGCATTGGGAATCCCATTCGGGGATTTGTCGCGGGTCATCGGAGCCATCGCAAATCGGTTCGTCAGATTGAGCGAGGACACCGTCAATGGTGCAAACAGTGGCTCGAGATTCGGAGTCTTCTCAGTCATCCGGGCTTCGCCTTCTCGTCTCGCCGGGAGCAGCTATGACCTTCCCCGACTGGGTGCAACGCATCTCGTTTGCGCAACTCTGCGCCCCGGCTCGGATATTCCTTGGCGTGTGCGAAATGAGGCAAATCACCCTCGGTGCGGGAGTCGAAGTTTGGTCACATTTGTGCCGCATTTGTCGACTCGAGCCAGCAATTCTTGGGGAAGCTTTTTGATGCCGCGACGATCGTGGCAGCATGACGGTTATGCGTCTTACCGTCCTCGGCTGTTCGGGCAGTGTGTCCGGCCCGGATTCTCCAGCGTCGGGGTATCTCATCACTGCTCCGGACATGTCGCCGGTTGTCGTCGAATTCGGTCCTGGGGTGCTCGGTGCCCTGCAGCGATATGCCGATCCCGGTGAGGTCTCGATCTTCCTGACGCACCTTCATGCAGACCATTGTCTGGACTTGCCAGGGCTTCTGGTCTGGCGCCGCTACCACCCGAATCCGCCGAAGGGCAGAGCGATCGTCTGGGGCCCGTCCGACACGTCATTGCGGATCGGCAACGCGTCCGCCGAATGCGGCGGTGAGACCGACGACTGGTCCGACACGATCGACATGCACCCTTGGATCGAGGGCAGTCCCGTTCAGTTCGGCGGCAACACGGCCACCGCGTATCGGATGAACCATCCGCCGGAGTCGTACGGATTGCGTTTCGTGACCGACACCGGAAAGACGCTGGCATATACGGGCGATACCGGAGTGTGCTCGATGGTCGACGAGCTCGCGAAAGGCGCGGACATTTTGCTCGCCGAGGCGTCGTGGACTCACGATCCCGGAAATCGTCCCGATGGCATCCACCTTTCCGGAACCGAGGCCGGACAGATCGCCGCTCGCGCCGGGGTGGGGGAGTTGCTGCTGACTCATATCCCGCCGTGGACTTCGCGCGAAGACGTCATCGCCGAAGCCAAGGCCGAGTTCTCGGGACCGGTGCACGCTGTCTCGCCGGGTGAAGTTTTCGATATTTAACGCACCCACTAGGCTTTCCGGGTGCCGACAAGAGCTGATGGTAGGGCGGACGACGAGCTCCGCGATGTCCGGATCACCCGTGGATTCACCTCTCACCCCGCAGGCTCCGTGCTTGTGGAATTCGGGAACACCCGTGTGATGTGCACGGCGAGTGTGGAAACCGATGTACCGCGCTGGCGCAAGGGATCCGGCCTCGGCTGGCTCACCGCCGAATACGCGATGCTGCCGGCTGCCACGCATACCCGCAGTGGACGTGAGTCCGTGAAGGGCAAGGTAGGCGGTCGTACGCAGGAGATCAGCCGGCTCATCGGGCGTTCCCTTCGCGCGTGTATCGACCTCGCCGCAATCGGTGAGAACACGATCGCGCTCGACTGCGATGTACTCCAGGCTGATGGCGGTACCCGAACCGCCGCGATCACTGGTGCGTACGTTGCGTTGTCCGATGCGGTGACGTACCTCCGCGCGGCGAACAGACTCAAAGACCCGCAACCGATTTCGTGCATGATCGCCGCCGTCAGCGTCGGCGTCGTAGACGGTCGGGTTCGGCTGGATCTGCCGTACGAAGAGGACTCTCGCGCCGAAGTCGACATGAACATCGTCGCGACGGATACAGGAACGCTCGTCGAAGTTCAGGGCACCGGTGAGGGTGCAACCTTCCCGCGTTCCACCCTGGACAAGCTGCTCGACTCGGCTCTGCTCGGCTGCGAGCAGTTGTTCGTTGTGCAGAAGGAAGCCCTGGCCGCGCCGTACCCCGGCGTGCTGCCCGAGCCGATCGAGCAGGCGAAGAAGAAGTTCGGTGGCTGACGTTTCGCGACGCATCCTGGTTGCGAGTCGCAACCCGAAGAAGCTGCGCGAACTGCGCCGTGTCCTTGCCGACAGCGGCGTAGTAGGTCTAGAACTCGTCGGCCTCGACGAGGTGCCGACGTTCCCTGAAACGCCCGAGACTGGTGCGACTTTCGAAGCCAACGCCGTCGTGAAAGCTCGCGTCGGTGCGGCAGCGAGCGGATTGCCTTGCGTTGCAGATGATTCCGGCCTCGAGGTCGATGCTTTGAATGGCATGCCCGGCGTACTGTCGGCACGTTGGTCCGGTCGGCACGGCGACGACCTCGCAAATACTGTCCTTCTACTCGGCCAGTTGGCGGACGTTCCCGACGATCGCCGTGCTGCGCGGTTCGTATCCGCGTGTGCGCTCGCGACTCCCGAAGGCGACGAGACCGTGGTGCGCGGCGAATGGACCGGCACGATTGCGCGAGAGCCGCACGGTGACGGTGGATTTGGGTACGACCCGGTTTTCGTTCCGACCGATCAGACCCGCAGCGCGGCACAGCTCACGTCCGAGGAAAAGGACGCGGCATCGCATCGCGGGCGGGCCTTGCGGCTGCTGCTGCCGGCGCTGAGAGAACTCGCCAGCAGAGTGTGAGACCGCTCAGACCGCGAAGTCGCTCTTGACCTGTTGTGTGCGGCGGTGCTCGATTACGAACGAGAGAAACGGGATCGTCCCGG
This sequence comes from Mycobacteriales bacterium, assembly GCA_038256175.1. Taxonomy (GTDB): domain Bacteria; phylum Actinomycetota; class Actinomycetes; order Mycobacteriales; family Mycobacteriaceae; genus Antrihabitans. The sequence goes on along the minus strand of JBBSKP010000136.1, from coordinate 1,830 downwards.
CAAGCAACGTTCCGACGGTGCGCGGTGCCGGCCAACGAACCTTGACGGCAAGGTCGATCGTCACGAGCAAGTAGGCGAAGTACACCCAGCCGTGAACAACGGCGATCCAGCTCGGTGTGTGGACGTCGAAGCCGTACTTCATGACGACGTCGGCCGTGAGCACCAGCAGCCAGAGACCGGTCGCCCAGGCGAGCACGCGGTAGCGCAGGAGCGCTGCGGCGATCTTGGTCTGGGTGGTGTCGGCTACTTCGGTGGTCTTGTCTTGACTCGCCGTCACGTATTGCTCCTATCGGACTCGCGAGCTGCGAGCTCCGCGAGATATTTGTTGTACTCCAGCGTCGCCGCATCAAGATCGTCCGTGACTGGTGCCGTGGGCCGCTCCGGAAGGAGGCCGGCTGGGATCTCGGTGGGCGAAGCAAGCGTCTTGGGCTTGATCGAGGGGTCGTCCGCTTCGGCTTCGAGTTCGACGAACCGGCGGTACGCATAGATCACTGCACCTGCGAACAGCGGCCACTGCAACGCGTACCCGAGATTCTGTCCGGTCCCGCCCGCAGATTCGTAGCGCGTCCACTGCCACCACCCGAGTGCGAGGCAACCGAGCGCGGCGACAATCACCAGCACAATCAATGCTGACCGTCGTCGCCGGGAATGAGTCACGTATATGACGGTACCGGTGTGCGATGGGGGACTTGAACACCCAATGCCGTGAATCACCACACTGTGGTTGTTCACGGTCATTTTTGTAGCAATATTTGTAGTGCGCGAGGGGGGACTTGAACCCCCACGTCCGTTGGACACCACATCCTAAGTGTGGCGCGTCTGCCATTCCGCCACTCGCGCGCGAAGGAAAGACTACGCCACGCCGTTGTCGTTGTGGGACTCGTCTGTACTCGATTCCGGAACCTGTCGCTTTGCCCAGCGATTTCTGCCTGCCCAGCTTGGAGTTTGGCTATGGCAGTTCGGACAGAGGAAACGGACGTTCGCGAGCCGGGAGTCGAGGTAATCGCCATTCTCATGGTCCACATGAAGGGTAATCGGCATTCCGTTCCAGGTGTCGCCGATCCCGCAAGCGGCGCAGACATACGGAACTCCGGCTTCGATCATCGCCCGACGCAGTTGGTGTGGTTTGACACGGGCGCTGCCGGGCTTTCGAACGATGAGGATGTCCTGCCATTCCAGGCGGTTGAACGCAGCTCCGCCACGTTGGTGTCCTTGGCCGGAGAAGTGAGTGGTGTCGATGCCTTCCCGTTTGAGCCGGCGACTTAGATGCGCGTGAGTGCCGCCCGCCGCGTGGAGGCCTAAGAAGCGCAGAACTCCCGCGACGCTGACCGAGTTGTCGACTGCCTCCTGAAGCAACTCTCGGGTGTACGTCATTTCTTTAGCCGGGATGGGCGCATACGTCGAATGTATGTTCGACTACCGACATTCCCGATTCTCTGGTGGGTGGCGCTGTTGGTGATATGTGAGGACATGCGACCGCAATTGGGTGGCATCGATCGCCAATTTGCATACCCGTGGGTCTACTGGCAGGTAGGGCGCAGTGGCTTATAACGAATTCATAACGATCAACATGAGGTAATCCTCAGGTTTAGGACGTTTGTCCACGTCCAGGGCCTGCGTCTATCCGGTTTCGTAGCCGTAAGTTACTGGCGCGTTAGTGCCAATACTGCCTCGGGTACGCGCTGTCCTGGTGGGCAAACGTGAGGCTTTCCTCATGATTCTGTGCCACCCTGGTGTCACCCGATGAAGAGTTCGGCATCCCGCCATGCGCCGAGGTAGCCGCGGCAGGGACTGCAATCCGAGCTCTCATTCCGACGGGTATTGATGAAG
>JBBSKP010000135.1:0-13897 GCA_038256175.1 Mycobacteriales bacterium | reverse complement strand
TGCATCGCCTCGCTGGAGCCCACAACATCGCCGAGGCCTGTCGAACCGCCGCGTTCACCAGCCACGACGCGCTACAACTCTTCACGAACCCACAAACCCCCAGCTCACGAGCCTGCTAGTCAACAACGCCGGAGCCCTGGGGTGCGACCGTCCTCTCGACCTCGTCGAGGAAAGTACCGATGCTGTCGGGATCGGTCACATCGAGATGTAAACCTATTGTTCCACAGCCAATTTCAGCTGCTGTGGCTGCGGCCGACGCTGCGTCGATATCGCCCAAGGCCGCGCGAGCACCGCGCGCGACGAACTCCCGCGCGGTTGCCGCGCCGATACCGCGGCCACCGCCGGTGATCACAACAACTTTTCCCATGAGGTCCAAGCGATTTCTCATGATGCTGTCTCCTTTTCGATCACCGGCGGCGTCGTCACACGTCAGGTGTTTGCGAGCAATCCCTTGGCGATGTGAGTGACCTGCACCTCGTTGGAACCGGCGTAGATCATCAGCGACTTGGCGTCGCGTGCGAGTTGCTCGACACGGTATTCGGTCATGTAGCCGTTACCACCGAAGAGCTGAATCGCATCCATTGCAACCTCGGTTGCAGCCTCGGACGAGTAGAGCTTGACCGCCGACGCTTCTGCAAGGCTGGGGATCTTCCCGGCCTGCATCATCTCGATTGTGCCGAAGACCATGTTCTGCACATTGATTCGCGCAACCTCCATCTTCGCCAGCTTCAGCTGGATCAGCTGGAAGTCACCGATGGGCTTGCCCCAGAGCGTGCGATCCTTCGCGTACGCCGTCGACAGCCGCAGACATTCGTCGATGACGCCGAGAGCCATGACGCCGACACCGAGGCGCTCCGTCGAGAAGTTCGACCGAGCACTGTCGCGGCCGTCACCCTCGGCATGATCTTCGGTCTCTCCTAGCAGCCGATCGCGGCTGAGGCGAACGTTGTTGAAGAACAGCTCGCCGGTTCGGGACGCGTGCAAACCCATCTTTCTGAAAGGCTTGCCCTGTTCGAGACCTTCCATCCCCTTGTCGAGAACGAAGGTGAGCACCTTCCGGTCGCGCTTGCCAACGGAGTCGCCCTCGTCGAGCTTCGCGTAGACGACAATCACGTCGGCGTCGGGCCCGTTGGTGATGAACGTCTTCTGCCCGTTGAGAATATAGTCGTCACCGTCGCGCTTGACGTAGGTCTTCATGCCACCGAAAGCGTCCGAACCCGAGTCAGGCTCCGTAATCGCCCATGCCGCGACATGCTCATAGGTCAGCAGCTTCGGCACCCAGCGCTCCTTCTGGGCGATGGTGCCGCGAGACTGAATGGTCCCTGCGCCAAGACCCATGCTGACGCCCATGCCGGTCACCAAGCCCATACACACTCGGGAAAGTTCGGCGATCACGACGTACGCCATCGAGACCTGGCCACCCGCCCCGCCCATCAAGTTGGTACCGCCCTTGCCCGAACTCTTCTCACCGGCCGCCAGGCGCGCCTTCTCTTTGGCGATCATCTTGTCGAACTCTTCGGTCGCCAAAGCGTCGATTCCGAAGGTATTGAACAACTTCCGGATTACGGGTGCCGGTTCCATCTCACCCGACTCAAGGGCGTCTACGTGCGGGCGGACTTCCTTATCGACGAAGTCGCGTACGGTTTCCCGGATCGCAAGATCCATCGGTGACCATTCGATCATTGCAAGAGTTCCTTTGCGGAGTTGAGGGTGCGGTCCGAATCAGGACCAGGCTGCGGTTTTCTCGGCGATAAGATCGATCGACCATGGGCCGTCGGTCTCTACGAGCGCTTTCTGCGACCAGCCCTGAAGTTGCGCGATAGCTCCGCCCTGAACCTCGAAGACCTGTCCGGTAAGAGTGCAAGCCGGTGACGCTAGGAAGGCGACAAGCGGCGAGATGTTGGCGGGGCTGAACGCATCGAACTCACCCTCGCTGACAGGAGCAGCAAACAAAGCACTCATCCCCGGCGTCGCCAGCGTCAAGCGTGTACGGGCAATCGGCGCAATGGCATTCACGCGCACCCCGTACCGACCCAGTTCCTCCGCGGCAACACGCGTCAGAGCGGCGATCCCGGCTTTAGCGGTGCCGTAGTTCGATTGACCGGCGTTCGGCAATGTGACGCCCGACGCCGAAGCGGTGTTGATGACCGATGCCGAGACCGGGTTTCCGGCCTTGGACTGGTCCTTCCAGTACGCTGCAGCGTGGCGTAGCACCGCGAAGTGACCCTTGAGGTGGACGTTGATTACGGCGTCCCACTGGTCTTCGGCCAACGTCGCGATGAAACCGTCCCGCAGGATTCCTGCGTTGTTCACCACGATATCGAGGCCACCGAACTCGGTCGTCGCCTGCTTGATGAGGCTCTCTGCACCCGCCCACTCGGCGATATTGTCGGTATTCGCAGCCGCTTTGCCGCCTGCGGCAATGATCTCGTCTACGACTTGCTGTGCGGGACCGACATCGGCGCCGCTACCGTCGTTGCTACCGCCGAGGTCGTTGACGACCACTGCCGCACCTTCGCGCGCGAACAGTAGTGCGTGCTCACGCCCGATTCCTCGTCCGGCACCGGTAATGACTGCCACCCGGCCATCGAGTTTTCCCATGATTGACGTCTCCCTAGATTCGATCGATTCGGCCGCGGTCAGTCCGCGATGACGGCAAGGCCGTCTTTGATGACTATCTCGTCGTCTGCGGTGGTTTCGAAGGCATAGACCGTCTCGCCGTTGCCGGACGACTTCTTCCACACGGTCGTGACGATGTCTTGTCCCGGCAGAACGGGCTTCGCGAACCGGACTGCCAACTGGCGGAGGCGATCGGTGCGCGAGTCACCGACCTCGGTGAGCACGGCCCACGATGTGAAGGCCATCGTGCAGAGTCCATGGGCGATAATGCCCGGGAGCCCTGACGCTTTCGCGGATTCCTCGTCGAGGTGGATCGGCATCGGGTCACCGGCGGCCGGTGCGTAACGGAACGTCTGATCCGAGTCGACGTGCTGCTTGATCGTCGCTACCGGTGACTGCGCACGCAGAGCCTCATCGAAGCTGTGCTTCGGACCGAGTTCGCCGACGGTCTCCCCCGCGTCGTATTTGCGGAAGAAGAACGTGACCCACTGCTCGTTGATCAGCTCGCCGTCAGCACCACGCGTCTCGGCGTACACCGTGCCGCGAGTTCCGTTCTCTTTGCCCTCGTACCCGATGGTCTTCGCCTTCGACACCAGTACGTCGCCTGGGCGAATTGGCCGGTGGAACTTGAAATTCTGCTCACCGTGTACCAGCCGCGGAATCAACTGATAGGGAGCAACTTCCAGCGAAGCGCCGACGAGCGAATCGAAAATCGGCACGATCCCGAACACCGGGGGCGCAACGTCTCCGCTCAAGTGCTCGGCGATCGGATCGTTGGTTGCCTCCGCGTAAGCTTTCAATCGGTCCTGCTCGACCTCGAAGCGGCCCTCTGGGCCCCACTTGCCAACAGCGGACGCATCGAACTTGTAGTCGGTTCCCATAACAGCTCTCCCTTCGAATGTGGCCGGTGGCTATATGGTTGCTTTGAGCTTCTCCAGCGAGTTGTCGAGCTCCTCGCCGACTGCCTTGTCGATTGCATTGCCGATGGCGCCGACGAGCATCTGGCCCTCGAATATGGCGTCGAGATTCACCAGCGTCGAGTCACCCGCAGTACCGTCGACAGCGACGGCGATAGTTGCATTGACCCCCGCCATGCCCGTCCCGGTGACCTTGAAGCTGCCCTTCTTGGTCGAGAGCACCTCTTCAGCAGTATTGGCTTCTTGCACAGTCCATTCGATGGTGTTTGCCATACCCATCAAGGTCACGACCTCGGTGTACTTGTCGCCGGCCTTGATATCACCGGCAGCCGGTACGTCACCCTTGAAGCTGGTGTGAATGGTCATCCATTCTTCCATCGTCGAGATGTCGGACAGCTTGTCCCACAGCTTCTCGACGGAGGCGGGGAGTTCGATGGAGCGCTTGATCTCGGGCATGATTTTCTCCTTGGTTGGATTGTTCGGTTTTACTTCGCGAGCTGATTCAGAGCAGAACGATCAGCGGTTAACGGGTTGGTACGCGGTCACGACGACGGCGCCGCCGAGCCCGATGTTGTGTTGCAGTGCCGCTTTTGCATCCTTGACCTGACGCTTGTCCGCGGTTCCCCGCAACTGCCAGGTCAATTCAGCGCACTGGGCGAGACCGGTCGCGCCGAGCGGGTGACCCTTCGAGATCAGGCCACCGGACGGGTTGACAACGTACTTGCCGCCGTAGGTGGTGTCGCCGTTGTCGATGAGCTTGTGTCCCTCGCCGACGGGCGCGAGCTGCAGCGCCTCGTAGGTGATGAGCTCATTGGCCGAGAAGCAATCGTGCAACTCGATCACGTCGATATCGTCGGCGGTCAGACCCGACTGCTCGTAAACACTCTGCGCAGCTTGGGCGCTCATGTCGCCACCGACGAGGGTGATGGCAGACTTGCTCTCGAACGTTCCAGCGACGTCGGTGACCATCGCCTGGCCGGTGATTTCCACTGCCCGACTTGCCAACTCACTGTGGTCCTGCAAGTACCGCTCGCTCACCAGAATTGCCGCACCCGAGCCGTCCGACGTCGGCGAGCACTGCAGCTTCGTCAGCGGCGCGTAGATCTCCTTCGACGCGAGAATGTCTTCGAGCGAGTAGTGCTGCTGGAACTGCGCGTAGGGGTTGCTCACCGAATGGCTGTGGTTCTTGTACCCGATCTTCGCGAAATGCTCTGCGGTGCTTCCGTACTTCTCCATGTGTTCGCGCCCTGCGGCGCCGAACATCCACGGAGCGGGCGGGAAGCGGAGATCGTAGAGTTCAGCCAAGGCACCGATGTGCTGCGTCATCGGCTGCTCACGATCGGTGAAAGTGGCTCCAAGGGAACCCTTTTGCATCTTCTCGAAGCCCAGCGCCAGCACAACGTCGGCGCGACCGCCGCGAATCGACTCAGCGGCGAGATACAGCGCTGTGGAGCCCGTCGAACAGTTGTTGTTGACGTTGACGACGGGGATTCCCGTCATCCCCAGCTCGTAGACAGCGCGCTGACCCGATGTCGATTCGCCGTAGACGTATCCGACGTATGCCTGCTGAACCTCGTCGTAGGAGATCCCCGCATCGCTCAGCGCTCTGGTGCCCGACTCCTTGGCCATCTGCGGGTAGTCCCACCCCTCTCGGGATCCCGGCTTCTCGAACTTCGTCATGCCCACACCGAGCACAAAAACGCGTTCGCCTGTCTTGCTTGCCATCTCGTCTCCTTGCAGTTCTTCCGTTCGTGCGTGATTGCAACTCTAACATACATGTGGCGATGTATATAACTATCAGGGCCACGGTTTTTGGCGGATCTTCAGCTGGATCAACCACCGCGACCGCAAAAGTAGCCGCTCACGACTGCGTCAGCTCTCGATCAGCTGCTATTTACATGCATCTTCGATTATATGTATGTTGTACATGAGACCCTGGAGGGGACATGACGAACTACTTCGTAACCGGTGCCACCGGATTCATCGGGTCGCGCCTCGTTGCACAGCTACTGCAGCGCGCGGACTGCTCAACCGTGTACGTGCTGGTGCGGGGCTCGTCTCTGTCGAAACTGGACGCGCTATCGGCGCAGTGGCCGAATTCGGCGAAAATTGTCCCGGTCGTGGGTGACCTCGCGGTCCCCCGCCTCGGCATCAACGACGGTGATGTCACCGATATCGACCACGTCGTCCACCTTGCGGCCAACTATGACGTCACCACATCGCGCGACGCGAACCGGCTCGCCAATGTCGTGGGAACCACCAACGTCTTGGACTTCGCGCGGACTTGCGGTCGGCCGATGTTCCATCACGTGTCGTCGATCGCGGTCGCGGGCAGTCATCCCGGCACCTTCACCGAGGACGATTTCGAAGTCGGGCAATCATTCCCGTCCCCTTATCACTCCACGAAGTTCGAAGCGGAAGCCCTCGTGCGTGGACAGGACGGCGTGCCGTTCAAGATCTACCGCCCCTCAGTGGTCGTCGGCGACTCGCGCACGGGCGCGATGGACAAGGTCGATGGACCGTACTACTCATTGCCGTTGATCGCGCGGCTAGCATCGCTACCGGCGCGACTGCCGTTGGCAGGCCCTAATCTCGGCAGCATCAACGTCGTACCCGTGGACTATGTCGTCAACAGCATGTGTGCGCTGATGCACGACGACAAGGGGCCGCGACCTGTTGGCCGACGGAATCACGTTTTCCAATGTGCGTCTGCCACTGGTGAAAACCCCGATGAGCGCGCCCAGCGCGAGCGTGAACCGATACCTCCCGATGATCAGCGCGGAGACCGCGGCGGGGTGGATCATCAAGCGCGCACTCATCCAGCGTCGCGAGACTGCGACCTCGCTCTCCGGACGAATTGTCGAGTTGTCCAACATCGCTACTCCCCGACTCGGTCGTGCCGCAAGCCATCTCGTTGCGGTTCAAGCGATGGGTGAGACGGCTCCGGACGGTCGCGCGCTCAACAAACGCCACCCTGCGGTGTCCTTCTCCGCGACCGCTGTTCGACTCGTCTGGCGCGCGATGGCGACCAAACCCATACGGTGAGTTCAGCGCTCCGAGCTGGCAACTCGTGAGTCGTAAGCCTGCCTCGCAGGCGAGAGCGCGGCCGTCATGACCGTGCGATCGGCTCCGGTCACTCTGGTCGCTAGATCGGCGAGCCGGCTCGGTAGCACTGTCTCGATATTCGTCAGAACACCGACGCGGCGCGGCACGTATACCCGCGCTTTGCCACGCCGCACGCCGTTGACGATGGCTGCTGCGACGTCTTCGGGTCCGACGGACTTCGCCAGCCAATGTTGTTGCACGCCATCGGTCAGCTCGGTTCGAACACGTCCCGGCAGGACGACAGTGAATCCGATTCCACTGTCCCGCAGCTCGCGACGCAGCGTGTCGGTCAGACCGACAACAGCGTGTTTGGTTTGCCACGTAGGTGGCGACGCCGGGGATGCCGACGAGGCCCGCAATCGACGCGATCGAAGAACGTGTCGAAGGAACTCAGATCGCGCACATCCAGATGCCATCCGCGTCCGCCACCGGTGATGGCGACCACTGTTCCGCGAAGGTCTCTACCAGTCATGTCGCGCTCTCCTGCTGCGGCGCGGTTCCTCGCTCCCGGGCAGCGAGATAGGCCTGATCCAGAAACGTCCGAACGACATCGATCACGGGAATCGTCCGCCACGACGGAATGACATCGAACGCGTGTTGACCGCCCCTGATCTCGGCGTAATGCGCTGCACTCGAAGAGGTCTCACTCAACCGGCGAAAGAACTCACGTGATTCGTCGACCGGTATCAACGAATCGGCGCTGCCGTGGACAACGAAGAACGGTGGCGCACCCGCACCGATCCGGTACACCGGAGATGCCTGCTTCAGTGCAGGAAGATTCTTCGCGCGGGCCCGTCGGAATACCACCCTGTCCAGAACGGCGTGCAGTAGCGGACTGTGCCGATGAGATTCGTCCACCATGTCGTAAACCCCGTAGAACGGAACGCAGGCAGCCACCGAGGTATCGGCATTCTCGAAACCGGGTTGGAATTCCGGCGCATTCGGCGTCAATGCTGCTAGCGCGCTCAGGTGTCCACCGGCCGAACCGCCCGTCACCGCAATGAAGTTCGGATCGACGCCGTACTCCGCGGCGTGCGTGCGCACCCATGTGATCGCCGACTTCACGTCGACAATCTGCGCCGGCCAGATATATTTCGGCGCCAGCCTGTAATCGACGTTGAAGCCGACCCAGCCCGATGCCGCAAGATGTCCGAGCAAAGGCACACCCTGCTCTCGACGCGAGCCGACGACCCAGCCTCCACCGTGGATATTGATGATCGCCGGAAGTGGTTGTGTTGTTGTCGCTTTCGGTCGATAGACATCCAACGTCTGCCAGCCACTCGGGCCATAGCGAATGCCACGGTCGACCGAAATGTCCTTGCGAAACCAGGCAAGCAGCGGAATCAGGATGTGGCTGCGTGGGTAGCGCGCGGGCGCCTCACCCGGCGCAAGACCCGGATCCGTTGACACGACGGTAGTTCGGCTGCGTTCGACCAATACGACACCACCGATCACCGCCGCCACGCTCAGTCCGAGTCCAATCCACCCGGCAATCGCACCGAGTGCGCCCAAGGCGACAAGCACAGCGGTGACGACGATAAGCACCACGAGTACGTGGCCGATCAATTCGGTGACCACCCACGCGGAGATCCAGCTCAGCAGTAGCAGCGGGGTGCGGCGGATCGGAAACAATGCGTTGACGACACCGCAGCAGCCGAGGATGCCGACTGCGAGCTGAGCCGACGCGACGACATCAGACATGCAGCCCAGCCTTGTCGAATTCGAGGTTCATGCCGTCGGATTCACGCATGAGTCGCTCGTACCGGAACGGACTGAACGGCCACAATTCCGGCAGCCCATCCTCGTCGAGATACCAACTGTCACAACCAGTTGCCCACACCGTGTTCGGCATCGCCCGCCGCAGCATCGCGTTGTGTTCATCGGTTGCCGTCTTCGTCGGCGAGAGCGTCTCGTAGCGGCCTCGCGACCACTTCTCGATCCATCCCAGCGCGTAGTTGGCCTGCGCTTCGGCGATCGGAACGAGCGAGAAGTTCCCCACCGGACTGTGCGGGCCCATGATCATGAATAGGTTCGGCAAACCCGGAATGCCAACGCTTCGATACGCGCGCGGACCGTGATCCCATGCCTGCGCAAGCGTCGTCCCATCGGCCGCTTCGATCCGAATCGGCCGCAGATAAGCGTGTGAGTCGAACCCCGTCGCGAATACGATGACGTCGAATTCGCGCAATTGGCCATCGGCGGTGGCTATTCCGCGTGCTTCGATGTGATCGATCGCATCGGTGACAACCTCGACATCGTCGCGTTGCACCTTGCGGTAGAAGTTCGGATGCATGATCAACCGTTTACAGAGCGGCTGGTAGTCCGGCGTCAGTCGCTGCCGCAATTCCGGGTCACGCACGCTCCGCAGGTTCAGTCGGCACAGTGCTTGAACGACTTTGCGCTGCACGCTTGGACGCACCGTGGCGGCGCTCATCGCGCTGAATCCGATCGCGCTCCCCCGGTACAGCAATCTGTCGAGCGCCTCGAAACGCCGCAATGCAGCGGTGACCGGCGCGAGCTGCCGCGGATTGGGCAGGCGGAACACCCATTGCGGAGTACGCGCGAACATCGTCGTCTGGCTCGCGACACCGGCCAGCGCGGAGAAGATCTGCACCCCAGTCGATCCGGTGCCCACAATGCCGACGCGCTTACCCTCGAGGCTGACCGAATCGTCCCATCGGGCGGAATGAAAGAGGTTGCCCTCGAAATCGTCTCGACCGGCGATCTGTGGCATGACGGGATGGTGGAGAACCCCGGTCGCGAAAAGCACGAAATCCGCTATATATTCGTCGCCGTCGGCGGTTGTCACCCGCCATTCCCGACCGTCGTGGATCGCCGAGCTCACTTCTGTGCCCAGCCGAGTGTGCGTGCCGAGACCGAACTGCTCCGCGGCGTCGACGAAGTATTTCTGGATCTGCGGACCGGAGGAGAACAGCCGCCGCCAACCAGGGTTCAGATCGAACGTGTACTGGTACAGATAGGACGGAACATCGCAGGTCAAGCCCGGATACCTGTTGTCGCGCCAGGTACCGCCGACCGATGTTCCCTTCTCCAGAATGGTGAAGTTCTCGAAGCCTGCCCGCGCGAGCGTAATGCCCATACAGATGCCGGACATGCCGGCCCCCACGATGACAATGCGCGGTTGTCGGATCCTGTGCGGCGCGGCCGATGCACTTGTCATGATTCATACAAACATACGTGTATGAGCGAATACAAGAGACAGAGCAGGCAAGCACCTCATCGCCCACACTCCGCAGCTACGGCCCGAATCCCGCGCTCTGTGACAACGAATGGGAGCTGGAGTGCCCCCGCCACGTCAGACGAACGGGTTCCCGCCGCGCAAGAAAATCCAGGTGCACGCTGCAGCAACGATCGCGGCCAGCAAGGCAAGCACCGATCCCACGTACGGCCTTGTCGCCCAACCTCTTCGGCCATCGGCTGAGATTCGTCCGGGCCCGGTCAGAATCAGGGCTGCCGACGCCACCAGCAACAGCGTTTCGTATTCCGGCCCGTTCGGAGCGGAGAACTGCAGTCCCGGTTCCATCGATTGGCGCGACAACCACGCATTGATGATCACGGCCAGCACCGCACCTGCGGCAAGCGGAGTTGCGAGCCCCAGGATCAGCAACGAACCGCCCGCGAGCTCACCGACGGTGACGAGAATTGCGCACAGTCGCGGCTGTTCCCAACCACCCTGCGCAAGCCCCTGCTCCATCCCGTCGAGTCCGGGCCCGTTCCACCAGCCGGTCAGCTTCTGCAGGCCGTGGAAGACGAAGATTGTCCCGACCGCCACGCGGAGAAGGAGTAGGCCGAAGTCGATTGTCCCGCGCGAGACAGGCTCGTCATCGAAGGACGTGTTCCGCTTGCTCATGTAGGGCGCTGCGGGTGCGGCGGGCGGCGGTCCCTGGTTCGGGGCGTCGGGGATCGCCGGCACAGGCCCCGTCGGCACCTGCTGATAGTCGGCCACGAGCGCAGGGTGGTCCTGCGGCCGGTACACGGGCATGTGCTCGGTCGGGTCCAGGCCCAGATCGTCATCGGTCTGCGGATACGTCGGCCGCGCCGTCGGAAGTTTCTCGGTCGGTTCGTCGAACGGACTGGACGCCGAACGCCCTGTCGGCACGTTGCTCGACGCCGGGAACGTCGAGCCTGACTCGTCTCGCGCCTTGTCACTCACGCAACACACCCTAAGTCGGACGGCGCAGCCACTTGTGAATTTCAGCACCCGACGCGCCGACCAACACGGTTCGGCGCCTTGCCGAGCGACCCCTTCCGAGCGCGTGACTCTGGGTTTCCGTAACGTGAAGAACCATGACGTTGGGTGTGATGGGGGTACGGGCGCGCAACGCTCGTGCGTGTGGGCGGATCACAGTCGCCGTGGCTATGGTTTCGCTCGTCTTCACGGGATGCGCCCGGTTCGACGATTCGGCTTCGAGCCCGTTCACTCCAGAGCCCAGCTTCGGCCGTGGTGCAGAGGTCGATCCGAAGAAGCCCCAGCAACCGCCAACCACCACCACCAAGCCGAAGCGACCGGCTGGGCCCTGCATCGATCCCGATCCGAACGTCGTCGCGACGTGTTTGGACACGACGGGCGGACTTGTCGTCCTGCCCGACGGTGCATCCGCGCTCGTTGCCGAACGGCGCACCGGCCGGATTCTGCACGTGGTACCCGAACAGAAACCTGTGGAGATCGCCCACATCGACGTCGACGCCTCATCCGACGGAGGTCTACTCGACCTCGCCCTCTCCCCCACCTTCTCCGAAGACGGCCTGATCTACGCGTACATCACGACCCCCAACGACAACAGGGTCGTCAGGATCGCTCAGGGTGACGCACCGAAAGACGTTCTCACCGGAATCCCGAAGGGGCCGACGGGCAATGCCGGAGCCATCGACTTCGTCGGCAAAGACGAGATGGTCGTGCTGACCGGAGATGCCGGGAACCCTGGAGCTGCCACCGACCCGGCGTCCCTTGCCGGCAAACTGTTGCGCGTCAACGGTGTCGGCGTCGGACCACCCGAGTCCAGGCCCGCACCACAGGTAGTCCTTTCGGGGATCGGCACCGCCGGTGACGTGTGCCCGGACGGCGCCGGGAGCATCTGGCTCACCGACCGCACCGGCACCGAAGACCGGTTGCAGAAGGTCGACAAGGACGGCGTCGTGATCTCGCCGGTGTGGACGTGGCCAGACCGGCCCGGTGTCGCGGGGTGCGCAGCAGCGTCCGGAGCGGTTGCCGTCGCCCTGACCGGCGCAAAGGCGGTTGCCATACTCGCAATCGACGCCGACACCGGATCTGTCACCGCCGCGCCGACACTGGTTGCCCAGGATCAGTACGGTCAGCTCGGTGGCGCCTCGCTCGGACCGGACGGAACGCTATGGGCAGCGACCGTCAACAAGACCGGCGGCCAGCCTGGGCCCAACGACGATCGCGTGGTGAAGATCCCGGTGCCTGCGGGTGGCGGTGGCCACGACTAGGCGGCTCCGCCGCCCGTGAGTCTTTCCGGAGCCCCCGCCCTCCTGAAAGGCTCACGACCCGCAAGCCTCCAGCACCAGTTCGCGCACCCGTGCCGCGTCAGCCTGGCCGCGGGTCGCCTTCATGACGTCGCCCACGATCTTGCCCGCTGCGGCGACCTTGCCGCTGCGGATCTTCTCGGCGATATCAGGGTTTGCGGCGAGCGCCTTCTCGACCTCGGACTTGAGGGCGCTGTCATCGCTCACAACGCCGAGTCCGCGCGAGGCGACAATCTCCTCAGGCGAACCCTCGCCCGCGAGCACTCCGTCGATTACCTGGCGCGCACCCTTGTTGTTGACCTTGCCCGCCGCAACCAGCGCGATCACTGCCGCAACCTGACCCGGCGTGATGGGCAGCGCGTCGAGCGTGACCGCGCGCTCGTTCGCTTTCTCACTCAGGTAAGCGACCCACCATGAGCGTGCGGCATCCGCAGGCGCCCCGGCGTCGACGGTTGCGATGATCAAATCGATCGCACCAGCGTTGACGAGGTCGCGCATCACCTCGTCGGAGAGGGCCCACTCTTGCTGGATCCGTGCGCGGCGCAGCCATGGCAGTTCCGGAATTGTCTTGCGCAGCTCTTCGACCCAGTCTGCGTCCGGCGCAACGGGTTCCAGGTCGGGCTCGGGGAAGTACCGGTAGTCCTCAGCGGTCTCCTTGCGGCGCCCGGGCGACGTCGTGCCGTCTGCTTCCTGGAAATGCCGTGTCTCCTGAACGACCTCGCCGCCGGACGCGAGAACGGCTGCCTGACGGCGCATTTCGTAGCGAACGGCAACCTCGACACTCTTGAGCGAGTTCACGTTCTTCGTCTCGGTGCGAGTACCGAACTCCTTGGCGCCGATCGGCATCAGCGAAATGTTGGCATCGCAGCGCAGCGAACCCTGATCCATGCGTACGTCGGATACGTTGAGCGCCTTCAACAGATCACGAAGTGCGGTCACGTATGCGCGGGCCACCTCGGGCGCGCGCTCCCCCGTACCTTCGATCGTCTTGGTGACGATCTCGACAAGCGGAACGCCGGCCCGGTTGTAGTCGAGCAACGAGTGGCTCGCACCGTGAATACGTCCGGTCGCGCCGCCGACGTGCAGCGACTTTCCGGTGTCCTCCTCCATGTGCGCGCGCTCGATTTCCACGCGGAACGTGCTGCCGTCGTCGAGCAGAACGTCGAGGTAGCCGTTGGTGGCGATCGGCTCGTCGTACTGGCTGATCTGGTAGTTCTTCGGCTGGTCCGGGTAGAAGTAGTTCTTTCGCGCAAACCGGCCCCACGGCGTGATGTCGCAATTCAGCGCGAGTCCGATGCGGATGGCTGACTCGACCGCGGCACGGTTCACCACCGGCAACGACCCGGGCAGGCCGAGACATACGGGGCACACCTGAGTGTTCGGCTCGGCGCCGAACGCCGTCGGGCATGGGCAGAACATCTTGGTATTCGTGCCCAGCTCGACGTGCACTTCCATCCCCATAACAGGTTCGTAGCTGGCGAGCACGTCGGGATAGTCGAATAACTCGACCGTGGAGGCAGTCATGCGCCACAGTTTATGCGGCGGGCGCAGCCGTAGACCCGCCGGAGTCCCGAGTCCACATTGGTCGTGAGTCTTTATTGCGGGCCGGGCCTCCTGTGTTTGTTCAGGACATCGCGTGCAATTGATGTCTCAGGACATCGTGGACACTGACCGGTTCGTTCTTGTGATGATCAGGGATGGCCAGAACAGAGTTTTCGATGGATCCACAGTTTGTCGCAGCTGTTGCC
>JBBSKP010000134.1:0-14022 GCA_038256175.1 Mycobacteriales bacterium | reverse complement strand
GAGACCGGTCAGGATGAGGCTCACTTCGTTGCGGAAGCCACCGATCGAGTTGAGCGACACCTTCAATGTCGGCGGCGGCGCCTCACCACGGATACCGCTGATCCGTACGCGATCCGGCCCGTCGTCGGACAACTCGATGGAATCCATTCTGGTGGTGACGTCCGGTCCCGCGTACCGGCCGCCGGAGATCTCGTAGAGGAGCTGCGCGGTGACGGTTCCGACACTCACCGCTCCGCCGGTGCCGGGATGTTTCGTGATCACCGACGAACCGTCCGAATGGATTTCGGCGATGGGAAAGCCCGGATGGATGAGGTCGGGTATCTCGCGGAAGAATGCGTAGTTTCCACCGGTGGCCTGCGTTCCGCACTCGATCACGTGACCCGCGGCGACTGCACCGGCAAGCTGGTCGAAATCTGTTCGAGTCCAACCGAAGTGGTGAGCAGCCGGCCCGACGATGACCGATGCGTCGGTGACGCGGCCTGTGACAACGACGTCGGCCCCGGATGCCAGGCACTCCACGATCCCCCACGCGCCGAGGTACGCGTTGGCGGTCAACGGGCTGCCGAGTCCTAGTTCCTGGGCACGCGCCATCAGGTCGTCGCCCTCGACGTGGGCGATACTCGCCGAAAGGCCGAGCTTGTCGTTCAGTGCCCGAAGCGCATCGGCGAGCCCCGCGGGGTTGAGACCGCCGGCGTTCGCGACGATCTTGACGCCACCATCCAACGCCAACCCGAGGGTGTCTTCCAGCTGGCGGACAAAGGTTTTGGCGTAACCGAGGTTGACGTCCTTCATCCTGTCGCGGCCGAGAATGAGCATCGTCAGCTCGGCGAGATAGTCACCGGTGATGTAGTCGAGTTCGCCGCCTTCGAGCATCTCGCGCATAGCGGAGAGCCGATCGCCGTAGAACCCCGAACAGTTTCCGATCCGAACCGGGGAACTCATGCTGCACCTTTCGGCTTGCGGCCGCCTCCGGGCGGGCCTGCGAATACTTGCGCGATCGTCAGCCAGTGCTGCGCATCGTCGCCTACGGCTACCAAGGAAAGATCGTCACGGTGCGCGCGTTGCGTCACCAGCAGGCAGAAGTCCTCGGCGGGGCCCGTGACCCGCTGTGCCGCGTCGTCGGGACCCCACGCCCACGTATCGCCGTCGGGAGCCTTCAGCTCGACCCGGAATTCCTCCGCGGGAGCCGGCGTCCCGTTGACCATGTACGCGAAATTGCGCGTGCGCACGCCCAGATGCGCAAGGTTCTTCAGTCGCGATGTCGGTGCACGCCGCGCACCGAGTGCATCGGCGACGTCGAGGCCGTGCGCCCAGGTCTCCATCAGCCGGGCCGTTGCCATCGAGGCCGCGCTCATCGGCGGACCGAACCAGGCGATCTTCGTTCCCTCGGGGACCGCCGCGAGCGCGTTCGCCAGACTCACGCGGCCCGCACGCCACGTCTCCAACAATGTCGCAGGCGGTTGTGCGGCCCATTCCTCGGCAACCTTGTCCACCGCATGCAGCGGATCCTTGCCGAACTCCTCGAGCATCTGCCCGAAGCCCTCCGAATCGGAGATGGCCGTCAGCGACGCGTAGTCGGTCCAGGCCAGATGCGCGATCTGGTGCGCAATCGTCCATCCTGCTGCGGGCGTATCGGTACTCCACTGCTCCGCCGACAGTGGCGCGACGAGGGTATCGAGCTCATCGCCCTCGGCGGTGAGGTCGGCGATAACTCTGGTGACATCAGCCATGCGGACAGCATCACATCCACCTCGAAATAAATCAAGCACGCTTGCTTGTTATGGAACTCCTTCAACGGCGACAGGAATCAATCAGCACTGTGACCTGATTGCCGAATCGGCCACAGCCATCGGAAACGACATGGTCGTCGCACCTCTCGATAGAGAGTGTTGCGACGACCATGTTGACCCAATGCCAACCCACGCACCGGATGCGTCCGGGCAGTCCCAATGACGCTCCGGGGATTGAACATGCAACCGCGTGGGTTATCGCCCAGGTACCGAGCTTTCGGGAATTACCCGCGCAGGCGTCCCCGATCCGGATGCATTAGTTGCCGTCGACGGCGGTGGAAATTGTGTTGATCTCACGACACTGGGTGCCGCGGAAGGTGTAGCTGTGGAGCTGGTCGCGGCTGACGGTGTTGGCGCTGCGCTCACGGGAGCGGATGGTGCCGCTGCAGACGTGGTCTTGGGTAGCTGATTCAGCGGGATGAATGCCTCCGGCTGCTGGTCGTTCGGAGGAGACGCAGTGCGACCGTCGTAGTTGAAGGGCTCCTGCGCGATCAATGCTAACCCTTTCGTTGGGTACAGGATCTTCGCCAGCTGCAATGTCTGACCGACATAGCAGGTTCCCTTCGGCAGCCAGTCGAAACTCACGTTCTGCTTATTTCTCGCCGACGGGTCAACCTCGGCATTGGTCCAATTACCCAAGGCGCCTTTGAACTCAGGGTTGAATAGCCCGCGGGCACCAGGGCCAATCCCATCTGGATATTTCGCCTGCACCCTGCCCCCATTGTCGGGCTTCCAGAAGACGTACGGGAGCCCCGCCTTGACGTAGTAGTCGGCCTGTCCGCCAATCCAGTAGTACTGCACCTTATTCGACGAATTGTGGTAACCCAACGCGTCTGTCTGCGTCACTTCGATGCGCCCCTCCGTCGCCGAACCAATGGTGCCAGTTGTGTCGTTTCGAATCTCGGCTTGGTCCGCGGGCTTGGCGCTGACCCCGAACGTGTCGGCTAGCGATGCGGTTACCGTCTGCGAAATGGATACGGCGCGTGAGGTTGTGAGCGTGGCGTCCTGTCCCGGTTCCACGCGGTACCCATTGCCTTCATAGAACCGGGTTGGGACCTCTTCGGCGGCAAGGTGGTACTTGCCCAGCTTGCCGATCGACTGACTGACCATGTTGATGGCAGCCTTGCCGCAGTCAACGAGGTTGCCCTCACCGGTGAATTGGTACGTAAGAGGGTAGCCGGCGACGGGTCTGTAATTCGGGATTGGATTTGGTGGAACGAACGAGCCAAGGAAGTCGGTCAGCTCGCCGCGAATAGTGACTCCTTCAAACTGGTTGATACTCAGTTGCGGTTGGGCAGAGTGGACGTTCTTCAACGCATCTGTTCCGTCGGGATTCTTAGTGTCCAGTGCCGGTAGGTCGAACCAGCGCGAATTGAACCACGAGGGCTGCGATACTTTGTGAGCATTCTGGTCATATCCGTAGAAGAGATCACTCTGCTCTGGGCGTGCAGGAACTGATTGGAAGGCTGGGACCAAGAATCCAGTCGTCAATGCAGCTTTTGTGGTCGGGACAATTCCAGGGGCACTTAAGATTTCGCTGGCGTTCGCCATGCTGTTCGCATTCGCAATGCACGCCGCGGTGAGTATCGCGCCAAATGCGAGCGCTTTCTTACGGCGAGGTCGGGTGAACAAGTACCGCATTGCATCTCCTTCGTTCCTGAGTAACGATGCCCAAACGTGGACATGGATGCATTTTATGAACGTCCAGCGATGCGATTACAGTTAATAAACCAACAACGTTCGGTAAACAATTCGAACCGATCAAATGCGGTGTAAATAGCGATAATATTTCGCGTCAGATCGTAAATAATCAGTCAAGATGGCCGCCAGTTCTCGTCGCCGTCATGAGTCAAGCTGCTTTAGCGCTGGGCGACACCGGTTTTCCCGAAGCGCACGGATGGGTGCTCAACGCGCTGGGAATGACAGGCAACGACAATGGACCATGAGCCAGGTTCGTCGCCACCTGTCGGGCATCCCTTGATGTGGCACCTGTGCGGCAGGTTTGTGTGGTCGACTCTCGACACCACCGACGACATAGCGCTGCCGTTCCGTTTTCCGACCTCGGGACACCAACCCTTCGAGCAGGAGCGCGCAGTCAGCGCACTGTTAACACGACCTTGCCGGTGGCGGTCCGGTTCTCCAACGACGCGATTGCTTCGCCTGCCTGCGCCAACAGATAGGTGACGGGCTCGGGGGCCGTCAATTTGCCGGACGCGAGGAGTGGCTCGAACTCAGTCCACTGCTCCTCGAGGTAGCCGGGATGCGACATGAACCAAGCACCCCAACCGACACCGACCACCGAAACGTTGTTCAACAGCAGCCTGTTCACCTTCACGGTCGGAATCTCGCCGCCCGTGAAGCCGATGACAAGAACGCGACCAGCCGGCGCCAGGGACCGAATGCTGTCTGTAAAGCGATCTCCGCCAACGGGATCCACCACAATGTCGACTCCGCGACCGCCGGTGAGCTCCTTGACCGCCGCGAGCCAGCCATCGGTCAGCACGACGTCCGTTGCACCTGCGGCGCGCGCGACCTCCGCTTTTGCCTCTGTGCTGACGACCGCGATCGTTCGTGCCGCGCCGAGCACGGCCGCCATTCGCAGCGTCGACGTTCCGATCCCGCCCGCAGCGCCGTGCACGAGGACAGTCTCACCTTCCCGAATGCGAGCACGCTCCCGTAACGCGAAGTGGACGGTGAGGTCGTTGAAGAGCAGTCCGGCACCGGCCGTCAGCGACACATTGTCGGGCAACGGAAATACTGCTTCGGGTTGCAGAGCGGCGACTTCCGCCATCCCACCGCCGATCGCGGCGAGGCCGACGACGCGGTCCCCCACCGACACTCGCGCGCCTTCCGGCGCGGACCGGACGATGCCCGCCACCTCGCTGCCCGGAACGAACGGGGTCGGTGGCTTGTATTGATAGAGCCCGCGGGTCTGCAGCGCATCGGGGAACGCCACACCCGCTGCGTGCACATCGATCAGCACCAAACCGGCCCCCGCACTCGGCTCGTCGATGTCGACAAGCTCGACCGCTTCCGGTCCGTCGAGTCTGGTTACCTGAATTGCACGCATGATCGCCCTCTCTGCTGACAACGCCGTCGAGACGAACTTAGCGTGCCGAGCTGAGCTCAGCGGTGGGCGTACTCGATCATCGGTTCGCTCGCCAGGATCTGGCCGCGTGCGTCAACGATGGTCAGCGAGGACGCACTGACTGTGTACTGCGTGGCGTCAGCCCCGTTGGTGGCGGTGAAACCTGCGGAAGTGCGTACGGGGTCGTCGAGGGTAATGCCTGATCCGTCACTGACCCGGACGCCCTTGTAGTAATACCGGCCGACCCCGGTCTGACAGACCACGACCAAGGACTTCGCTGTGCGTCCGATCGCGACAGCCGGATTCGTGTGGTCGCAGCGCGCGGCGCTGGGGGCCAGGAATCCTTGCTCGTCGGCACCCGAGACACTCCCGTCGAGAGGGGGCAGCCGCGCGACGGTGGGCGTTGACGCGACTGTCGTCGTTGGCGTAGGCACAGCCGTCGATCCGGTGGCTTTCGTCGTGATCGTGCGAGGGACCGTCGCGACGGTGCCGGTCGCGGGAGTGATGGAGTCGTCGGAATTGTTTTGCCCTAGAACGAGCCAGCCAACCACGACACCGAGCGCAAGGAGCCCCACGATCAGCAGGGTGATGAGAACCGGAACGACGCTCGACGAACTCTTGGAAGGCGCGGCATTCGGGTACGGCTGCCGCTCTGGATGCCATACCTGTTGCGGCTGAACGTATTCCCGCTCGGTTGGGCGTTGCACGGCGGTCGGTTGATAGTCCGGTGCCGCAAGGGTCGGGCGGATTGTCGTAGCCGCGATCCGGCGGCTGATGAGCTGTGCAGCGTCGGAGTCGGCGCTCGCGAGCGCAGCGTGGGCTGCGCGAACGAACTCACCTGAGCTGGCATAGCGATGGGCGGGATTCTTCGCCATGCCGCGAGCAATGACGGCGTCGAAACCGATCGGCACACCGCGCACCATCGTGCTGGGCCGAGGCGGGTCCGCGGTGAGGTGAGCGTGAATCAAGGCGCTGACACTGGTCACTTGGTATGGCTTTGCGCCGGTGAGGATTTCGTGCAGTACGCACGCCAGGGAATACGTATCGGCACGGCCGGTGATCGTGCCTTCGTCGAATCGTTCGGGGGCCATGTAGGCGAACGTGCCGATCGTTGCGCCCAGAGTGGTCAACTTGGCATCGCTGGCGTCGCTGGCAATGCCGAAGTCCACGAGATACGCGAAGTCACTGACGCCTGCTCCGCTGATCAGTATGTTTTCCGGTTTGACGTCCCGATGCACGAGCCCGCTCGCATGAGCGGCATCGAGCGCACTCGCGATCTGGCTGATGATCAGGACGGCGCGAGCAGGAGGTAGCGCGCCGTCGTTCCTGAGCAGTGTCCGGAGGTCGTCCCCCGGGACCAGTCGCATGTCGATGTAGAGCACGCCATCGATCTCGCCCCAATCGTGAATCGGGATGACATGCGGTTCCTGCAACCGCGCGGCCGCGTGCGCTTCACGACGGAATCGCTCGGGATAACCGGGGTTCTTGGCGTACTCCTCGGGCAGCAGCTTCAAGGCCACCGTGCGCGACTTCACCGTGTCGAATGCCTCGTATACCTCGCCCATGCCGCCCTTGCCCAGCAAAGCGTTGAGCTGATACGGCCCAAAACGAGTCCCTACCCGCGAAGCTGCGGCCATTTCACTGTCCCTCCACGAGCCGCCAGCAGCGACAAACAGACGATCCCACACAGATTCTCTCGCACGAGCCGGACATTTCGCACGGTTGGGTCGCAAACTCGTTTCCTTGCGGGAGCGGCCGACACGGACGTACGTTTCTTCAGTGCGAGTACTCGTAACCGGCGGAACGGGATTCGTTGGCGCCTGGAGCGCCAAGGCAATAGTCGATGCGGGCCATGAGGTGCGCTTCCTTGTGCGCAACCCGATCCGCTTGGCCACCAGCGTCGCCAAGCTCGGCATCGAGCCCGACGACTACGTCATCGGCGACATCACAGACGCCGCATCAGTGAGCACTGCGATGGACGGTTGCGATGCGTTGGTGCATTGCGCCGCCCTCGTGGCAACCGATCCGGCGCAAGCCGAACGGATGATGTCGACCAATCTTGCGGGTGCCGAGAATGTGCTCGGAACCGCAGTCGAACGTGGGCTCGATCCGATCGTTCATGTATCGAGCATCGCGGCGATCTTCCGGCCTGACGTCGAGGTTTTCACCGCCGACCTTCCGGTGGTCGGTGGGCAAGACGGTTATGGCCAGTCGAAGGCACAAGTGGAGTCCTACGCGCGAGGGCTGCAGGACGCGGGCGCACCCGTGAACATCACCTACCCCGGGATGGTGCTCGGACCTCCCGCTGGTGATCAGTTCGGTGAGGCAGCCGATGGAGTCGCAGCCGCGTGCGAGATGGGCGTAGTTCCTGGACGCAGCGCAGCCTGGACCGTCGTCGACGTTCGCGACCTAGCGTCCGTCCATGCGGCGTTGCTCGAACCGGGCAAGGGACCACGTCGCTATATGGCAGGCGGGCCCAGGCTTTCCGTAGATGAGATCGCGACGCTCCTGACGGACGCGACGGGGAATACGATCCGTCCGATACCGATTCCGGATGCATTGCTGCGCGGGCTCGGACAGATCGTCGATGCTGTCGACCGATTCTTGCCGTTCGACACCCCGATCACCGAAGCCGGTATGCAGTACTACACGCAGATGCCGGCGTCCGACGATGCGCCGAGCGAGCAAGAGCTCGGGGTAACCTACCGCGATCCCCGAGAAACGCTGTCCGACACCGTTACTGGTCTCCGCGCGTTCGGTAGGCTCGCGAACTGATCGACACGCGCGCTACGTCGCTCCCGAACCCTCTTGCGGCATCAGATCTACTCGCACAGCGAGCAACCGGACGGGCCGGTCTAGATCGAACCGGTCGAGGACAGCGAGGGCCGCGTCCTCGACATCGCCGACGTCGGTCGTCGGCACCTTCAGCGTCGTGATTTTGGTTCGGGTATAGAAGGTTGCGGTACGCACAGTCACCGCCACCCGGATGATCGCTCTCCCCTCGGCGATGACCTCGCCACCGACACGCTTCGCGAGCGCTCCGACACCCGCGTCGATCTCGACGCGATCGGTCAGATCGTGTGGATACGTTGTAGCCCGACTCCGTGAACGCGGTTCGCGTGGCGCAGTGCGGATGGCCGTACTGCCTTCACCGCGCCCGACCCGCCGCAACGATGGGCCGATCGCGGGTCCGAATTCCGTTGCGAGCCCATCTAGTTGGGCACTCGCGAGGTCGGCGACCGTATGCACACCAAGGTTCGCAAGCCTGGCCTCGATTCGACGGCCGATGCCCCACAATGCGCCCGTCGGCCGCTCACCCATGAGCTCCATCCAGGTTTCCGCCGTAATCCGATAGATTCCAGCAGGTTTCGCGAAACCGGTGGCATGTTTCGCATGCAACTTGTTGTCGCCTATGCCGATCGAGCATGACAATCCGGTCGTCGCCGCAACTGTCCGCTGGATGTCCGCGGCGAGTGCCTCCGGATTCTCGGTGTGGGCTCCCAGGAAGGCCTCGTCCCATCCCCATACTTCGACGCGAACGGGAAAACTATGCAGCGTCGCCATGACCTCGGCCGACGCCTGTTCGTAGAACGGGGCATCGGACGGCAGAAAGGTTGCGTCACGGCATTTGCGAGCCGCAAGTCGTAGTGGCATCCCGGCATGCACGCCGAACGCCCGCGCCTCATACGACGCACATGCCACCACTTGTCGAGGCTGAGTCGGGTCGCCTGATCCACCGACGATCAACGGCTGCTCACGCAAGTGCGGCAACCTCCGCTTCTCGACAGCCGCCAAGAACTGGTCCATGTCGACGTGCAGGATCCAGTCGCGCATGCGAGGTCACTCCGTATGGCTCGATAGGCGCGCCGCTCGAGCACGCAGGTACCGCTGCTCGGGTGTGCTCGTCGTTCGACGCGCCGCCTCGAGATAATGCTCCTTGGCACTGACGTCGTCGCCCGCCATCTCGCTCAAATGCGCCCGCACAGCGAAGATCCGGTGGTGACTCGCCAGGCGCTCGTCGCCGCCGAGCGCCTCGACCAGCGTCAACCCCGCCTGCGGTCCGGCCACCATCGCCAGCGCGACCGCACGATTGAGCCGGACCATCGGATTGTCGCTCAGCTGCTCCAAAAGGTCATACAGACCCAGGATTTGCGGCCAATCGGTGTCGCTCACGGATGCCGCCTCGTCGTGTAGGGCGGCGATGGCGGCCTGTAACTGGTACGGGCCGAGACGAGTTCGCGACATGGCGTCGGTGACCAACTTGCTGCCCTCGGCGATTGCGCCTCGGTTCCATAGCGACCGGTCTTGTTCCGCCATTGGGACGAGCGCGCCACCGGGTCCGGTTCGAGCCTCGCGACGGGAATCGGTAAGCAACATCAGCGCGAGCAGGCCGAGTACTTCACCGTCGTCGGGGAGCGCAAGATGCAGGATCCGTGCGAGCCGAATTGCTTCCGCCGACAGTTCGATTCGGTGCAGATCCGGACCGGCCGTGCTTGTGTATCCCTCGTTGAAGATCAGATACAGAACCTGAAGTACGGCATCAAGTCTCGCGGAATGCTCAGTGTCCGATGGCATGCGGAATCCGATGGCGGACTTCTTGATTGTCTGCTTTGCCCTACTGATCCGTTGCCCCATAGTGGCTTCGGGCACCAACAGCGCTCGGGCAATCTCAGCGGTGGTCAACCCGCCGACTGCTCGCAGCGTCAGAGCGACCTGCGACTGTTGGGTAAGAGCTGGATGGCAGCACATGAACAGCAGGATCAGCGAATCATCCTGCTCTGCTACGACTGTGTGATCGATCGGAACTCGGACTGCCTCAGCCGACTCACGATCACGACGGGCCTGATCACTGCGCAGCAGATCGATCATCTTGCGCGACGCAACCCGTATCAACCACGGCCGCGGATCGTCGGGAACACCCTGTTCCGGCCACTGATCTGCCGCGACAAGCAGCGCCTCCTGAACCGCGTCTTCAGCGATATCGAAGTGGCTGTACCGCCGAACCAGCGCGCCGAGGACCTGCGGCGCCAACTCACGCAGCAGGTCCTCGACGCGTCCCGGCGTGGGCATGATCAGGAACCCGATGCGGGGACCGTTCCGTGCATCATCGGGTCGTCGGCGCCTGACATGATCGGTCGGATCTCGATATCGTCGCCGGTCGCATCGGCTATACGCCCCGCGATCTCGAGCACCCGGTCGTAACTTGCGCAGTCGACGATGGCGAAACTTGCCAAGACCTCTTTCGACTCCGCATAGGGGCCGTCGCTCGCGACCGGGCCGCCTTCGCGGCTCCGCACGCTGCGCGTCAGCGACGGATGCGCCAGACCTTCCGTCGACAGAAGCTCACCTGTCACGGTCAGTTCTTCGCCGAGCTTCATGTAGAAATCGCAGGTAGCGAGGAACTCAGGGTCGGTGACGTCCACCGTGTCCCAGGCGTCCTTGTTCGTGTACGCCAGCATCAGATACTTCATCGCGCTACTTCCTCTCGATAGTTCGGGAGCCCTGCTTGGCCGCCCTCCTACCCGAGACCTCGGAGCGGGCATCGCGATTTCGACATTACTGCTGAGATCGACCACGATCCACGTATACGCCGACGCGACGCAGACCACGTTGATTTATCTGAGACAGATAGTTACGGTTACTTCACCTACGGTTGGTCGAGCGCGTGCGCTTGGCGTCCCGGACACTCACGGCAACGATGCCGACTGGGTTGAGCTACGAGGAGAAGCAATGTCACTTTCGATTGCGGCAATGGACTCGAACCAGGACGAGGACTCGAACCGGGGCTCCGCGAGCACCGACGACTCCTACGCAGACTCACTCCGGATGCTGTCCGAGGGATCTGTGCACAAGCACTTCGAACCTTACGTCGACATCGACTGGGACTCCCCCGAGTTCGCTGTGACCAGCAACGACCGTCGGTGGATCCTTCCGACGCACGGCGATCCGCTCGGCAGCCATCCGTGGTATCTCGCACTGCCCGAAGAGAAGCAGATCGCGATCGGCATGTGGCGCCAGGCCAACGTCGCCAAGGTTGGGCTGCAGTTCGAGACCATCCTGATCGGCGGCGTCCTGCAGCACGTGTTCAAGCTGCCCAACGGCTCCCCCGAATTCCGCTACTGCACGCACGAAATGATCGAAGAGTGCAATCACACGCTGATGTTTCAGGAGATGGTCAACAGGATCGGCGTTGACGTTCCAGGAGCTCGGCCGGCGATGAAGCTCCTCGCCCCGTTCCTACCTTTGGCCGGGTCGTACCTACCTATCGTCTTCTTCGTGGGGATTCTCGCGGGCGAGGAGCCGATCGACCACATCCAGAAGGCCATTCTGCGCTCGGGTGAAGACATCCACCCGATCATGGCGGGCGTGATGCGCATCCACGTCGCCGAGGAAGCACGCCACATTTCCTTCGCCCATCAGTTCCTGCAGCACCACGTGCCGAAGATGAGCAAGGCCGGCCGGTTCACGCTGTCGCTCGCCTTCCCCATCACTATGCGTGTGCTCTGCGACTTCATCGCAGTACCGCCGCCATCGTTCTGGAAGACCTTCGACATCCCGAAGTCGGTCAAGAAGGACCTGTTCTGGGACCACCCCGCGTCGCGGCAGACGCTGTCCGACTATTTCGCGGATGTCCGCATGCTCGCCGAGGACATCGGCCTGATGAACTCGCTGAGCCGACCGCTGTGGAAGCTGCTCAAGATCGACGGTAAAGCGTCGCGATACCGCAGCGAGCCGAGCCGCATCCCGGCTCGGGTGTCCGCTTAACACGGAGTCGGCACATGCCTCACGTTGTCACCCAATCTTGTTGTAGCGATGCGTCGTGCGTATACGCGTGTCCGGTGAACTGCATCCATCCGACACCGGACGAGCCAGACTTCCTCACAGCGGAAATGCTGCACATCGATCCCGCATCGTGCGTGGATTGCGGTGCGTGCGTCTCGGCTTGCCCAGTCGACGCCATCGTTCCGCACTCCAAATTGGCTGACACACAGCAGAACTACCTAGCGATCAACGCCGACTTCTATCGCGAACCGCGTCCACGTCCGCTGCTTGCTCCGGTCATTGCGGCGGCGGCAGTCGATCAGGACCGCGAAGCCTTGCGGGTCGCGATCGTCGGATCCGGTCCAGCTGCGATGTACGCAGCTGACGAGCTGCTTACACAGCCAGACGTCCGCGTCAACGTCTTCGATCGGCTCCCGACTCCGCACGGCCTTGTTCGTGCCGGCGTCGCGCCCGATCATCAGAAGACGAAACAGGTCACGGGATTGTTCGACAAGATCGCCGACCAGACTGGTTTCGAGTACTTTCTGAATGTCGAAGTAGGCAAACATCTTTCGCACGACGATGTGCTTGCCCATCACCACGCGGTCATCTATGCCCACGGTGCGTCTGCGGATCGCCGGCTCGACATTCCTGGTGCGGACCTCGCGGGCGTCTCGTCGGCAACCGACTTCGTCGCTTGGTACAACGGCCATCCCGATCACGCCGACCGCACCTACGATCTCTCACACCGTCGAGCTGTGATCATCGGCAACGGCAACGTTGCGCTCGACGTTGCCCGAATTCTGACGGTGGACCCTGATCGACTCGCATCGACCGATATCGCCGCCCACGCGCTGGAAGCGTTGCGGAACAGTCAGATCGAAGAAGTGGTGGTTGTCGGGCGGCGCGGCCCAGCCCAGTCCGCGTTCACGGTGCCGGAGTTCGCCGGTCTCCTCGCAGCACCTGATATCGACGTCGCACTCGAGGCCGACGACCTTGTGCTCGACGAGGCCACCCTTGCGGCTGAACGGGACGGAACACTCGCGCATGCGGTAGCTCAGAAGCTGGCGATGCTCCGCGCCCTGCGTTCGGCAACACCTGGTCGACGGCGGATCACATTGCAGTACTTGTCGACTCCCACTGCGATCGTCGGCGACGGCGATGTCACCTGTGTGGAGTTCGTTCGAAATTCGCTGCTCGTCGATGAAGATTCCCAGGTGCAGATCGAACCGACCGAGACCGTCGACAGCCTCGACGCCGGCCTGGTTTTGACATCGATCGGCTACCGGGGAGTCCCGCTGAACGGGGTCCCATTCGATGACGCTTCGGGTGTTATTCCCAATGCGCACGGCCGGGTCCTGAACCAACCTGACGGTGCCGTGGTGACCGGCGCTTACGTCGCCGGCTGGATCAAACGTGGACCGAGCGGCTTCATCGGAACCAACAAGTCCTGCGCGCAGGAGACCGTCCAAGCGTTGGTCGACGACTTCAACAATGGCTTGCTCACTCGCCCCGATTCGACTGTCCGGGAACTGAATCGACTGGTCCGAAACCGACAGCCCGCGTTCGTCGACCGTGCCGGCTGGCACGCGATCAACAGTGCCGAATTGCGCCGTGGTGCCGAGCAGCACCGCGTCCGCGACAAGATCGTCGACCGCGAGGAGATGGCTGCTCTCGTCGACGCCGGTTCGCGGCGCCGCATTCCGCTCACGGTTGTGCAGCGCGTCGCTCGGCTGACGGCGACGCGCTAACCCACATTCCCCCAAGCGATTACGGCTCAACGTCGTCTTGTTCGAGGCCGCGTTCTTTGCGTTGTGCCTGCCATCGGGCGTCGAACTTGTCCTGCCGTTCGTACATTGCCTTCTCGAGCATCTCGTCCGGATAATGTCGGTGATTGATGAGCGGCTTCTGCTCAGGATCGATGTGTTTCGGCGGAATCCACTGCGTACGCCCGGGGAACCCACTGTCGAACCCGGCGATGCTGGTGGCCCACCCGGTAGCGCTGTCGTTGACCAACGCATGACAGGGGTCGCACACCAACGTCAGCACGTCGACGTGGTTTCGCCACCTTTGGCGTAGTCCTTCACGTGATGCAACGCGCACAACGACGGCGGGGCGTCACAGTTGGGCCTGGTACACCCTCGGTCGACGACGATCCGCATGATGCGTTGAAAGACGTTGCCTAACCGTTCGGTGCGACACAAGTACAGGGGTAACCCGTTGTGGTCGAACACCCCCAGATACGGACGAGACTCCTCGGCCAGTTTCAACGCGTCTTTGATGGGGACGGTGCCGCCGGTGGCGGTGGTCGCGACCCCGGCTGCCTTCTCCAGTTGGTCGATCCGCATCACCAACACGGTGGTCACTGGTAACCCGCGGTGG
>JBBSKP010000133.1:0-14036 GCA_038256175.1 Mycobacteriales bacterium | reverse complement strand
CTGAACGAACTCGATACGGAAGGCCACCGGGAACGTTCTTCCCCCGGTCACCGTACGTCCGATCTCAATATCAATCACGCGTCA
Source organism: Mycobacteriales bacterium (assembly GCA_038256175.1). GTDB lineage: Bacteria > Actinomycetota > Actinomycetes > Mycobacteriales > Mycobacteriaceae > Antrihabitans. Next base: position 13,952 of record JBBSKP010000133.1, on the reverse strand, counting down.
CTCATTTCTCCGCATCCCGACCACGACGTGTCTCACGACCATGCTGGCAAAGAACGCAAAAGGGGTGGCTACCCAGCAGTGGGGGTGTGGACCCCGTGCGATCCAGTTACCTACCTGGACAATTCGATGGCGCAGGCACGCCGGCGAATCGTTGTGCCAGGTAATCGGAGCCGAGCATGCTTGTCGGGAAACTCGGCAATGCATGCGTGATTTGTGTGCCGGGAAATATTGGCGGCACCGGTATCTCGACGTATTCGAGAGTCGCACCTTTGGCGCACCAATCTCGGACGAGCTGACGCGCCTGTTCAACGGGGACCGTATCGTCGCCGTCACCTTGGACAAGCAAGACAGGTGTCGCCGGGGCGATGTCGCCGATTCTCTGGGCTGCGAGCAACGATGCGAGCGGTTCTTCCAGGTAATGCTCGTTGATCGTCCGGCCGTCGGCCATAACCTGGTTGGACGGCACCGTGCCTGCACGCAGTTCCGTCTCGTACCCGCACTCGGTGCGGGATTCCGCGAGGAGTTGCAGGCCTCTCGGATTGAAGAGGCTGCGAACCCGATCCGCCGCACCGGGATACGCCTGGATGAGGCCGCTGATCAGGTACGGCGTATCGGTGTGGAGGAGCTGATCGGCATGGCCCTCGCCGATCAGATCTGCCGGAACAGCGCCGACGAATGCGCCGACGAGGTTAAGTTCGGGAGCGTACCTCGCCTGCAATTCCGCGGCTGCGGCCGCAGCTTGGCCGCCTTGTGAATAGCCGCCGATGCCGACCGGGCTGCTTCCAAGACCAAGGAGGCGTTGGGCCGCGCGGCCGGCATCGAGTACGGCGTACGCCTCGTCGACTCGGTTCAGGTACGTGTGCGTGGGTGGCGTCCCGAGGCCTCGGTAGTCGGTGACGACCACGATCCAGCCGCGCGCGAGGAGCTGACCGGCGCCGATGAAGTCGTAGAACGATCCGTTCTCGATCGCGTGCGACGGTGCGCACCGATCTCCTTGACCCTGGCTTCCTGCGGCGAGGCTCACGATCGGGCGGGAGCCGGGCCCGGTCCACGGTCGATTCGGCTGCAGCACCGTGCCGCTTGTGGCGATCGGCTCGCCCCGAAGGTCGTTGCTGCGATACAGGATCCGCGTGGTCTGCGCCTCGACCGGAATATGTAGGACCGGATCGAGTATTGCGGTCATCGGTTCCGAGCGGATGATGTCGCCTGGTTGCCCGGCGGGCAGCGGCACTGGCGGCGTATAGAACTCGGGGTTCGGGGCGCCGAGGTCGGGAGTCGCCGGTTCCGCCAGTGCAGGTCCAGAACCCAAGGCGACAGACGCAGCCGCGACCAGCAAAGCGGCGGCGAGGATTCCGGGCAGCCGACCGCGCCGAATCATTGGCTCAGCCTAGCGATCGAGGACGAAGACGGCAGCGCAATCCGGCGATAGGTTGTATACATGGGCACCCGGCGCTGGGGAATCGTCACCGCACTGCTCGCTGCACTGACCTTCGTAGGTGCAGCCACGGCTGGTTCTGCCCCCGCAACTACAGCTGGCACCTTGGTCAGCAGTGTGGCGCTACCACCTGACAAGTGGGTTCCTGGCGCCGCGAGTGCGACCGGGGTGACCTATTGGTCGACAGGTCCCGCTGATCAGCCGATGCTCAGCAGCGGTGCGATATACGTTCCACATGGCGAGCCTCCTGCGGGTGGCTGGCCGATCGTGTCCTGGGCGCACGGCACCGTGGGGATGGGCGATCACTGTGCGCCGTCGATCGCGCGACGGTCGAGTGCGGCGACGACGTTCTTCGCGCACTGGTTGCGGCAGGGGTACGCGCTGGTCGCCACCGATTACGTCGGGCTCGGCACACCCGGAGTCCATCCCTATCTCGACGGGCCTTCTGCCGCGCACAGCGTCATCGACATGGTGCGCGCGGCACGATCCCTCAACCCGGATCTGAGCAGGAAGTGGGTCGCGATGGGGGCGTCGCAAGGTGGGCAGGCAGCCATGTTCACTGCGCACATCGCGACCGCGTACGCACCCGAGTTGGATTATCGAGGCGCTGTCGCCACCGGGGTTCCCTCCAACCTGGAGAACCTGCTGTCGTTGGCAGGGCCTTATGTGCCCGCCCTTCCACTGCAAGGGACGACAATCTATCTGGCGTTCGTCCTTGCCGGTATCCGCGCGACGGAACCGCGGCTCGATATCAACAGCTATCTCACGCCCTTCGGCATCGAGATGCTCGATCGCGTCGACAATCTCTGTTACCTCGATGCGGACGCCCTATTGCGCGCCGCCACAATTGGGCAGATCCTGGCGAGGCCGCTCCAGGATCCGCCCGTCGTCGCTGCGATTCACCGGATGCTCGAGATACCGACGTCCGGCTACGACCGGCCGATCTTTATCGGGCAAGGCATCACAGACGCGGATGTTCCCGCGCCGCTGACCGCGAAGCTCGTGGCCGAACTGTTGCTCAACCGGGTGAATGTCGAATTCCGGCTCTACCCACGCGCGCACCTCGAAACGGTGGCCGATTCGCTGCCGGACACAACGGCGTTCGTCCGGCAGCTCCTCAGCAATTAACGACGCTATCCCCGCCCGTGGAGCAGGTTCGCCAGCGTCACGACGGCCTTGTCGTTCTTGGCCGTCCGGGCGAAGCTCGTCAGATTCATCAAGGCTGGCATGCGCCGGCTCGCAACAGATTTGGCGTAGGTGAACTCGCGAAGACCGTCGGCTCCGTGGATCCGACCGAAGCCTGAATCGCCGATCCCGCCGAACGGCAACGAGGGGATGCCCGCGAACGCGATGACCGAGTTCACCGCTGTCATTCCCGATCGGATGCGGTGTGCGAGTTCCTTTCCGCGCTTCTTCGAGAAGACCGTTGCGCCGAGGCCGTAGCGCGAGTCGTTGGTCATGGCGACAGCCTCGTCCATGTCGCGCACCTTGGTGATTGTCAGTGTGGGGCCGAAGGTTTCGTCGGTGTTGGCGATCGAATCCTGTGGTACGTCGACCAGAATGGTCGGCTGGACGAAGCGCTCACCGACGGCGCCGAGCCCGCCGAGGACGGCACGTCCACCGCGTTCGAGGGCGTCGGAAATGTGGCGTCGCACCACCTCTGGCTGCGTCGGCATCGTCATGGCACCGATCTTGGCTTCGGGGTCGGCACCGGCCCGAATTGTTCCGGCCAGTGTCGTGACCTCGTCGACGAACTTGTCGTATACCTGCTCGTGCACGTACACCCGCTCGACGCCGACGCAGGTCTGGCCGGCATTCGACAGGCCGCCCCACACCGCGGCGTCGACGGCTTTGGTGATGTCGGCGTCCGAATCGACCAGCAGCGCATCCTTACCGCCGCCTTCGATCACGACGGGGGTGAGTGTGTCCGCGCAGGCGTGCATCACACGGCGGGCTGTTCCGGGCGAACCGGTGAATGCGATCTTGTCGACACCCGAGCGGCACAGGGCCTCGCCGGTCGCGCCGAGTCCGGTAACCAGCTGCAGCACAGGAGCTTCCGGCACCACCTGGGCGAAGGCGTTGACCAGCCACTCGCCGACGCCCGGTGTGTACTCGCTCGGCTTGAAGACGACCGCATTGCCTGCGGCGAGCGCGTAGACGATCGAGCCGAGCGGGGTGAAGACCGGGTAGTTCCACGGTCCGATGACCCCGACGACGCCGAGGGGCAGGTATTCGACCGACGCCGAGTGGTCGGACATGACGAGCCCGGACGATACCTTCTTGCGGCCCAGTACCTTTCGCGCATTCTTTGCGGCCCACGAGACGTGATCGAGGACGAGCGCAACTTCGAGTTGGGCATCGGAATGTGGCTTGCCGGTCTCGGCATGCACGATGTCGGCGAGCTGGCCGATGCGCCTCGTCATCACTCCACCCCACGCGCGCAGCCGGTCGCCGCGCTCATCGAAACTGAGTGCGCTCCACCATGTTGCGGCTTCGCGTGCTCTGGAGACGGCATCATTGACGTACGCGGCATCGCGAACGGGATGGCTGCCGACCACGTCGCCCGTCGCGGGGTCGAGCGAATCGAAGGACTCTGTTGTGGTGGCGTCGGTTGTTGCGGTCATGATGTCTATCTCCTGATCGGTGGGTCTAAACGGCGATTGCGGGTGCGGTGCGACCGAGGATGAGGTCGGCAGCTTTCTCGGCGATCATCACGGTGGGCGCATTGGTGTTGCCCCGCACGATCTCTGGCATCACGGATGCGTCGACGACCCGCAGGCCCTCGATGCCTCGCACCCGTAGCTGCGGATCGACGACTGAGTTCTCGCCCGAACCCATCGCGCAGGTACCGACCGGGTGATACAGCGTCTGGGTCCACGTTCGAACGTGTTCGGCGAGCTCGGCGTCGGTTGCACCGGCTGTGCGCGCGGGAATGAACGGCCGGTCGAGGAATCGCGACAGCGGCGAGTGGTCCGCGATGTCGATCGCCCGGCGGCAGCCGGCCACCACTGCGTCCATGTCCACCGGGTCCGCGAAATACCCGGCGTCGATCTCGGGACGCCACGTCGGATCCGTCGACCGCAGCCGGAGCTTGCCGCGGCTGGCAACGCCGACCAACGTCACGCCGGCGGTGAACATCGGCGCGATCGGTTCGCGTAACCCGTTGTCGTAGAAACCGGTAGGCACGACGATCAGCTGCAGGTCGGGGGCGGGCAGATCGTCATGGCTCGCGAAGAATGCGCCGGCCTCGCCGACGTTCGAGGACAAGGGTCCGCGCCCGCTGAGCTGCCACTGCACCAGGCGCGCTGGCGTCGCGGCGTCGGCGAGATCGGTGGTGCCCTTGGTGAACCAGAGCATCGGTGTGACCGGGTGGTCGTGCAGGTTCTCACCGACGCCCGGCAGATCGGCGTTGACGTCGATACCAATTTCGCGCAGATGCGCAGCGGGACCGATGCCGGACAGCATCAACAGTTGCGGCGAGTTGATGGATCCGCCCGAGAGCAGGACTTCCGAGTTCGCGTACGCGGTGTGCTCGGTCCCTGCCTGCAGATAGGAGATTCCCATCGCCCGGTTACCGCGCAACAGCACCTTCGTCGCCTGCGCGCCGGTCCGAACGGTCAGGTTGGGGCGATCGAGTACCGAACGCAGATAGCCGTCGGCGGTCGACCAGCGGTGCCCCTTCTTACAGGTGACCTGGTATTGGCCTGCACCTTCCTGGACTCCGCCGTTGAAGTCGTCCGTTGGCTTGATACCGGCGGCGACCGCAGCCTCGACCCACGCGCTGCTCAGCTCGTGTGTGTATCTGCGATCCTCGACGTGCAGCGGTCCGTCGCTGCCGTGGTACGGCCCGCCGAGTCGTGTATTCGATTCGGCCCGAACGAAATACGGGAGAACGTCTTCGTAGCCCCAGCCGTCCGCCCCGTGCGAATCCCGCCAGTTGTCGTAATCGTATCGATTGCCGCGAATGTAGATCATCGCGTTCATCGACGAGCAGCCGCCGAGGCCCTTCATCCGCGGCCAGAAGGCCTTGCGGTCGCCCATGTGCTTCTGCTCGGTCGTTTCGTAGTTCCAGTCCCACTTCGTCTTGAAGAGGCTCGGGAACGCGGCTGGGATGTGAATCTCGTCTGCGTTGTCCTCGCCGCCGGCCTCGAGCAGCAGAACCGAGACGCTGGGATCCTTGCTCAACCGATTGGCCAGTACACAGCCGGCACTGCCCGCGCCGACGATCACGTAGTCGAAGGAATCCTGGTCTGTCACATTTTCTCCTCGGCAGCACACTGCGTGACGTGCGTCACGGTCTCGCTTAACTCTAGGAGGTGTTTGCCGTATTCCACAGGTCGACTTCGGACACAAGTTTGATAGATTTGGCCACGTCCGGGTGACTCTGTTGGAGGTGTGCAGGTGACATCGGCGCCGGTTACGCGGCCACGAGCGCCCAGTGTGGCCTTGTTGGTCGAATTCGCGGCGGCGCGCGGCGTCTCGTCGGAAGCGTGTCTGCGCAATACCGGACTGCACAGCAGCAGCCTGACCAGCCCCGAGCTGGTCGTCTCGGCGGCGCAGGAGCTGACCGTCATCGCGAACATCGTCGAGGCGCTCGGCGATCCGCCTGGGCTCGGTATCGCGGCCGGTGTCCGCTACCACGTGACGACGCACGGGATGTGGGGCTACGCGCTGATCAGCAGTCCAACGTTGCACAGCGCGATCGATCTCGGTTTGCGCTACCTGGAGCTGTCGTTCTCGCACTGCCGCATTACCGCGCACGAGGAAGGCGACGCGTTCAGTCTGGTAATCGACCCGGCGCTGGTGCCCGCGGCCGTGCGCAGATTCGTCGCCGAGCGCGACATCGGCATCATCGACGCGTTGCACCGTGAGCTGGTCGGATCGCACGAACCGTTGCTGGCCGTCCAGCTTCCGTATCCGGACCCCGGCGGGACCATCGCAGCAGAATTGCGTCGAGTGCTCGGCGCACGTCTCGAATTCGGCGCGGGACGCTACGCCGCGAGCTTCGACCGGTCGCGAGTCAACGATCCGCTACCGCTTGCCGAACCGCACACCGCGGCCATGGCCGAGGAGCAATGTCGTGAACTGCTCGAACGGCACCCCGCCAGCGCCGGCATCGCGAGCCAGGTGCGCAGCCTGCTACTCGGCAATCCGGCCCGACCCCCGACGAGCGATCAGGTCGCGGCGTCGCTGTACCTCACATCGCGGACGCTGCGGCGAAGGCTGACCGAGGAGAGCTCGTCGTATCGGATGCTGCTCGACGAGGTTCGGCACGAGGTGGCCGTGCAACTGCTGCACGAAACGAGGTTGTCGGTCGCCGAGGTTGCCGAGCGGCTCGGCTACTCCGAGACAGCGAGCTTCACTCACGCCTTTCGGCGTTGGACGGGTGGCTCACCGCGGGCGCATCGATTGCTCCGAGTTGGCGACGGCTTTCGAACCGTCGGCGCTGGCCAGTGACCGGATCGTCGAACTCCAACGACTTCGCGAGCAACTGCAGCGGAGCCGAATAGTCTTCCGGCGCAACCTCGTACAGCTGGGGATAGAAATTGTCGCCGACGATCGGGATGCCGAGCGAACTCAGATGCAGGCGAAGCTGATGGGTCTTGCCTGTTCGTGGCAGCAACCGGTACCGACCATGATCTGCCGTGGCGTCGAGCAATTCGATCTGAGTTTCGGCGTTGGGCTCGCCCGGCACCTCCGCGGCTTGCAGGACGCCGCGTTCCTTGACGATTCTGCTGTGCACCGTGCGGGGGAAGGTCAGATCTGAGCGGTACCCGGCAATCGCCTCGTAGGTTTTCGTGACCGCACGGTCCGCGAACAGCATCTGATAGCCCCGGCGAGCGGAAGCGCGAGTCGTGAAGACGAGCACTCCCGCAGTGAGCCGGTCGAGCCGATGCGCGGGCGAGAGTTCGGGAAGATCCAGGTCGCGGCGAAGTCGGACGAGAGCGGACTCCACGACATACCGTCCGCGTGGTGTGCTCGCGAGAAAATGCGGTTTGTCGACGACGAGCAGGTCATCGTCGCGATGCAGGATGTCGATCTCGAATGGCACCCGTTGTTCTTCTGGCGGATCCCGGTACAGGTAGAGGAAACGACCTGGTAGAAAAGCGGTTTCGGCAAGGATTGGGGCGCCGCGATCGTCGACGATCTCCCCGATGGCAACCTTCTCCCGAAGCCGCGCTTCGTCTTTGGGGAACCGCGCGATCAGATAGCCGAGCGCGGTTGGCCAGTCTTGATCTGTCGGGAGCCGCAACCGGGTGGGGTTGAGGCCGTTGCGAATCGGCAGCACGGTCAGCTTTCAGGCCAGTTGTCCACGGTATCGACGAACAGCTTATGCGCCCGTGCGACCACATCATCGAGATCGGATACGACGCAGCCGCTGAGGTCGATCGGATCGAGGACGGCAACGTCGATGGTGCCGGAGCGAACCGTCGACCCGTTCTTCCACAGCATCTCGCCCGCGTTGCGAATCACGACCGGAATGATCGGTACCCCGGCCTCCAACGCGATGTGGAACGCACCCTTCTTGAACGGGCCGACCGTAGGCGTGATCGATCGGGTGCCCTCGGGCGAGATGACGATCGACAACCCGTCACGCAGAGTTTCGACCACCGGCGCCAGCGCCGACTTCGCTTTGGCGGTGTTGGCGCGGTCGATGAATGTCGCGCCTAGATACCGGAACAGCGGGCCGATCACTGGATTGAGGGCAACTTCCTGCTTCACGATTCCACTGAATCCGTCGCGCAGCACCTTCGCGAGGATGAATGCGTCGAGCTCGCTCTGATGGTTGAAGATGAAGACAGCGGGTCGCGGAGATCGTGCATTGGCTGCACCGACGACGTTGATCGTGATTCCGGCTGCCGCCATCATGTAATCGCCTGCGTGCGAGATGATCTGGTCTCGGGCAAAGACGTGATCGCGTTTGGCGAGGCCGCCGGTGGCGCCAAGCGTCACCGCACCTGCCAGGCCGCCGTACAGTCCTGCAGTTCGGACGAGTGCCACTGGGCCGGGTGTGCCGCGCGGACGGAATCGTATTGTCGGCCAGCCTCGTTGATCGGCTTCGGCGGTGAGCGTCTTGTCCGGATTGATCGCAGTCGGCGTTGCGACCAGCGCGAGGAATTCGACGTCTTCGCCGCCGTTCGAGTACGCATAGCTGTGGGTCAGGTCGATGCCGTTCTCCCGTGCGAAATCTCGTGCGGCGTCGGCCTTTCCTGCACGCCAACGGGTACGTCCGGACACCTTGCCGGTGAGCACACCGTCGACAACCTCGAGTTGGGTACACAGCACGGTATCGATCCCGAGCGCGCGAGCAGCCGGTTCGATCTGAAATCGGGTAGCAGAGGACGCGATCGCGAGGGTATGGCCGGCGGCCTGGTGAGCGCGGACGAGCCGCCACCCCTCGGGATACAGATGGCCGGCAATTCGCGTTTCGAACAGCTGCTCACCGATGGCATCGACTTCTTCTTCGGTGTGTCCGCGCCACGATCGCAAGCTGAGGGAGAGGAGGTGCTCGAATTCGTCCTCCGACTTGCCGCCGCGAAGTCCGGCAAGCATCGTCGCCGCGATCTCACGGGCGGTGAACTGACCGGCGCGCAGGAAATGCCGAAAGAACGGGACGGCCGAGAAGCCATGCACCAGAGTGCCGTCGAAGTCGAAGAAGGCTGCGGTCGTCGGCCCTTGCGGGCCTGTGCGGATCCGTGCGACAGCCTCATCGATTTCCATGTGCGCTGCCGTTTCGGTTAGCGCTGCCTTTTCGGTTGGACAGGTCGAGCGCCTCTGCGCGGTCTATCCGGTCGCTCACTGTCTGCAGTTCGGCCGCGAAATCGTCGCGTTGCTTCTGCAGCTCGGGTCCTCCGGGTCCGAGTAGATTTCGATTGTCCGCCAGTTTCAATGCCGCAGAGAACAATTCGGACGACACCGATTCGGGGCTGTGTAGCCGGGCCTGCAGCAACATCTGCTGCCCGACCCGGACGCACTCGCTGAGCAATTCTTCGCGATCGACGGCGAGATGCGGATCCCGAACCGCCAGCCGTTCGGCGACGACGAGTTGTGCGTCGAAGAACGCGCGAAGCGTTCTGTGCGCCATCATGAATCCGGTTTTGCCGAGCAGCTCGAGCAGTTCTGTGGCCGTCGGAGTTCGCTGCCGCCAGGCCGGGTCGACGAGGAGAACTTCGGCCTCCATCTCGAGCTCGAAACCCGTGCGGTCTGGGAAGAAGAACTCGAACTTGAGCAGGTCGCGGAGGCGCCGTGCTTCTTCCCAGCCTGCCGAGATCGGATCGGGTGCAGTGCTTTCGGCGGCTGTCAGGATTGCGAGCTCGAGCACAGAACGGTTGACGAACCAGTGGATCGCGCTGTTTCGGTAGAACGCGGCAACGAGGTGCTGGCCGGGTTCGATCGAATAGACCGATTCCAATCCGCCTGTATACGCGGTGACAACTTTGGCGAGTGTGAGTCGGTCGAGCACTCCGGTCAGTCCAGGATCGTCCGTCAGTACATTCAACTCACCTTGCGGTATGTCGCGCGCCGCGATGTATTTCATGATCGGGTCGATGATGTCGCGGATCTCCGGCAGGGTGAGCGCACGTCCGCGCACGCCGAGTAGTGCCAGCGTTGCCAGGGCGTTCGCGGCGATCGGAGTGATTCTGTTGATTGCGACGGCTACCTCGAATGCCACCTTCTGCACCGCAAGCCGGCCGCGTTCCTCGGCCGGTATGTCGGTCGGTTCGGTATCCGAGCCGACCATCACATCGCCGTGTGCCGTCAGCCGGTCGCGCGCCGAGAGTGGCTGACCGAATCGGACGTACACGTGACCCGCCGAATTCTGTTGACTACGAATGTATTTGGCCATCCACGCGAGGCCTTCGGGCTGCTTCTTCGCGCCGAGTTGCTCGTCGGCGATCGCCCCGAGCTCGTTGAGTCGCTCATAGGTGATCGAGACGGGGATCAGCAACGCGTCGTCGACACGGCCGCTGCGGACAGCCTTGGCGAGGTAGTTGAGCAGGCCGTAGCGCGGGGGCCGCAGTTTCCCGGTGCGCGTACGGCCGCCCTCGAAGTACCACTCCATGTTGAAGCGCTTGGACAAGAGATACGCGAAATATTCCTCGACGACGGCCTTGTACATCTCGTCGTCGCCGAAGCTGCGGCGGATGAACACGGCACCGCTTCGACGCGCCATCGGACCCAGCGGCCAGAAGCTGAGATTGGCGCCTCCGATCAGATGGTTCGGTGGAAAGTTGTTCTGCGCCAGTACATCCCCGAGCACGAACGGGTCGACATAGGAGCGATGCGACGGCAGGAACACCAGGGGATAGCGGCGGTTGTACTGACGCAGTTCGGCGAGCCCCGACTCGTCGGCGTGAACTGTCCACGCGCGCTTGTGAAATGGCGCCATGACCTGGCTGAACAGATCCGTGACGAGCCTGCTCTGCACGGCGACGAGCTCACGCAGGCACGACTCTGCCCGCTCGTACGCAATGTTTGCGGGGATCCCATTCTGCCGTCCGAGGTCGGCCAGTTCTCGGCGGAAGGCGGTGGAGTCCATGATTTCCTCGACGACCAACCGGGGAACTTTGTACCGGTCGCCGATCACTTGCCGCTCGGCGCGTTCCAGAGTGACGATCGCACTGCGGACGATGTAGCGGGCTAGCGAGCGTGGGGCCATGTCGCCCGTCGACGCGACGTGCCGGTCGCGGAGCTCGCTGAGCAGTGCGGGCTCGCCCGTGAGGACTCGGTGCCGGGCCGGGTCTTTGCGGACGATCCATTCCTGCGCAAGTCGGTTGGGATTTCTCGGGTTCGTCAGTGTCGCAAGGTCTGCAATCCGCGCGCGGCGCACCCCGTCGCGTTCCTTCGGCAGCCAGAGGACTCGCACCGGAACGACGAGCGGATCGTCACTGCGGCTGACCAGTCGGGCGACAACCGAATCGGCGTCGAGGGTGATCTGCAACGGCGGCCGTTCTCCGTGTTCGCGGCCGAGGCCGTCGGATGCCAGCCATTCGGTGATCACCTCGCGTTCTACTTGCGTGGATGTCGATGCCAGTACGACGACGGTCTTTTCGGCCATGTCACTCCTTTGCCTGCGATGCAGGTTCGGCGAACTGATCATTCTCCCGGCGCCCGCGTGATTGCGTGAGCTGTTTGCTGCTTCCGACGTTAGGCTTCCAGACGTGGATTGGGCATTGCGTTCCTGCAGCTGGCGAGGCCATGCGACCTACGCGCCGGACGAGGATTCGTTGCGCGCGCGACTGCATGTCGACACGGCGGTCGGCGAGGCATGGCGATGCCTACGGTGTGGAAACTTCATTCCAGGTGAAGCGCGCCAAACCGGTCCGGCCGATCATGCTCCCGAGGTTCCGCACGGTCGCTTGTTGCGCGACCGCTGGTTGATGCGTTTGCTCGCCGCCGAGCGCTTTGCGCGTGCTTTGGTGCTCTATCTGATTGCGTATGCCGTGTTCAGGTTCAGCAACCATAAGGGCACCGTCCGCGACGCCTTCGACACCGAGCTTCCCCTTTTGCGACCGTTCGCGAATCAGATCGGTTGGAACATCGATGATTCGAAGTTGGTGCACTGGGCCGACAAGGCGTTCTCGTTGTCGAGCACCACCCTGCTGTGGATCGGGGTCGGAGTGTGCGCATACGCAACGCTGCAGGTGATCGAGGCTGTCGGTCTGTGGCTGGTCAAACGCTGGGGTGAGTATTTCGCAGTTGTCGCGACGAGCGTGTTCTTGCCGCTCGAGATCTACGAGCTTTCGGAGAAGATAACCTTGCTGCGCGCCGGCGCGCTGTTGGTCAACATTGCCGCCATCGTGTGGCTGATCTGGAGCAAGCGGCTCTTTGGCATGCGGGGTGGCGGCGAGGCGTACCACGCTGAGCACAGCCAGGAGAGTCTCCTGACCGTCGAGCGTGCAGCGGCTGCGCCGGGGTAATCAGCGCGCGGCACTTGCGAGTGCGGGTTCGAGCCGATCGATGAGGTAGGGCAGCGACAGTGGCGACGGCAGATTCAGGCTGGCGCCGCCCGCTGGATCGAGGAAGACGACGCTGCCCTTCTTCGCGGCCGACAACGTTGCATATTGCGGAAGTGCCTTCAGTCCGTCAATCACTTCAGGTGAGCCGATAGCGATCAACAGGTCGGCGTTCAGGTCTCCGATCCGGTCAGGTCCCAGGGTGACGCGTGACGCCGTACCTGCCGCAGTGGCAAGGTTTTGGGGAACGGCCATCCCGAGTTTGCGGAACAAGGCGCTCGCGGCGTCGTCGGTGTCGACCCGCGCGACGAAGACTGTCGGCGATATCAGGTCGACCACCAGGTAGGACTTACCGCCCAGGTTGGTGTTCGCCTCCGCAACGGCGTCGATCCGGCCGTTCACGTTGGCGATGGCGGACTTGGCGTTGTCCTCTCGGCCGAGGACCTTTCCGAGAACATTGACCTGGTCCGACCACGACTGCACGGGGACGTCGCGGAGGTTGGGAATTGTCGGCGCAATTCGGGACAGCGTGTTGAAGATCTGCCGGTCGGCGAACAATCCGGGAGCGAGGATCAGATCCGGATTCAACATCTCGACCTGCGCCACGACGTCGGCCCGACCGTCTATCGCTACGGCCCCAGAGTCCTTGAGCGTCGGCGGTTCCCACGGCGCGGGCGCCCCGCCGGTCACCAGCGCCACGCTGTCCACGTATCCGACCGGCGTCACGCCAAGCGCTTCGACTGCGTCGAGCCACTGCGTGCCCAACGCCACGATTCGCTGCGGAATCCCGTCGATCGTCGTCCTGCCGTAGGTGTGGCCGACCGTCACGATTCGTCCAGACACCGATTGCCCCGCGAAGCTGCCGCCGCACGCCACGAGCGCACATGCGACGACCATGAGAATGACCGCGCTGACGGCATGCCTGAGTCCGCGGGCACCGGTGGTGCGTGATCTCAACCTGGCTCCTTCCGGGTCGTCAGGCCGCGGCTCTATCGAACGCAAGCTCCATCGAGGCAAGAACATCGAACGCAACTGAGCCGACGATACAAGTGCGCGGCCTGCCATGACGGCCGGTCCGCGCAGGTCTGTTTCAGTTGTGACAAACAGGTCCTGGCTAGACTTGCCTCCGTGACTTCGCGCAGAGGAAATGGTCAGTGGACCAAGGACGACATCGTCGACCAGCAGGACCGAACGTTCATTGTGACCGGCGCTAACAGCGGATTGGGCGAGGTTGCGGCCCGTGTCCTCGGAGCAGCGGGCGCCCAGGTTGTTCTCGCGTGCCGAAACACCACGAAAGGCGAGGCAGTCGCCCGCGATATCGGCCCGAACGCCACGGTATGTGAGCTTGATCTCGCCGACCTCGCGTCGGTGCGTCAGTTCGCAGAGTCGATCGACGCGGCTGATGTCTTGATCAACAACGCGGGCGTGATGGCGGTGCCGAAGCGTCGGACGTCGGACGGCTTCGAGATGCAGATCGGCACCAACCATCTCGGTCACTTCGCGCTGACCGGACTGCTCCTGCCCAAGATCAGCGACCGTGTGGTCACGCTGTCGAGCGG
>JBBSKP010000132.1:0-14122 GCA_038256175.1 Mycobacteriales bacterium | reverse complement strand
GTTCGCAAGCTCACCAAGGGACGGATGGGGGTACTCGACCTCGCCGGTCTGCCGTCGGTGCAGATCACGGTTGCCGGACGCAAGACGGGTCTGCCGCGGACGACATCGCTGCTCTACGTGCCCGAAGGCGACAACTACCTGGTCCTCGGCTCCAACTGGGGCATGCCGAAGCATCCCGTGTGGTCAGCGAACCTGATGGCGGCAACCACCGCGACCGTGCGCCATCTCGACGACGTATTCGAGGTCAAGGTCGAACTGGTCTCCGACGACGAGCGCGCGCGTGTGTGGGACTTCGCGGTCGACTTCTGGCCCGGCTATGCGATGGAATACCGACGCTCCGGTGGTCGCGAGTTCCGTATCCTGCGGCTTCGCCGGTCGTAAGCGGCTTCGCCGCTCGTGAGTCCTTTTGGAGGGCGGGCCCTCCTAAAGGACTCACGGGGCCGAAGGCCCCAACCGCTGCGCCAGATAACCCTCGACCTGATCTAGCGACACCCGCTCCTGCGCCATCGAGTCGCGTTCGCGAACCGTGACGGCTTGGTCTTCGAGCGTGTCGAAGTCGACCGTGATGCAGAACGGCGTCCCGATCTCGTCCTGGCGACGGTAGCGACGCCCGATTGCGCCAGCATCGTCGAACTCGATGTTCCAATTCTGACGAAGCGCCGCCGCCAGATCTTTCGCCTTCGGCGTCAGGTCCGCGTTGCGCGACAGCGGCAGGACAGCGGCCTTCACCGGTGCCAGCCTGCGATCGAGCCGCAGGACAGTGCGCTTGTCGACGCCACCCTTGGCGTTCGGCGCCTCGTCTTCGGCATAGGCATCGACGAGGAACGCCATCAGCGAACGGGTCAAACCGGCCGCAGGTTCGATGACGAACGGTGTGTACCGGTCACCGGAGGGCTGATCGAAGTACGACAGGTCGGTACCCGAATGCTCGGAGTGCGTCCTGAGGTCGAAGTCGGTGCGGTTCGCGACGCCCTCGAGCTCGCCCCATTCACTGCCCTGGAAGCGGAAGCGGTACTCGATGTCGACAGTGCGGGTCGAGTAGTGCGACAGCTTGTCCTTGGGGTGCTCGTAGAGCCGCAGGTTCTCTGGATCGATACCGAGGTTCGTGTACCAGGCCAGCCGCGTGTCGATCCAGTACTGATGCCACGTCTCGTCCTCGCCGGGCTTGACGAAAAATTCCATCTCCATCTGCTCGAACTCGCGGGTACGGAAGATGAAGTTGCCAGGCGTGATCTCGTTGCGGAAGCTTTTGCCGATCTGGGCGATGCCGAACGGCGGCTTGCGACGCGATGTGGTGAGGACGTTGGCGAAGTTCACGAAGATGCCCTGCGCCGTCTCGGGCCGCAGGTAATGCAGTCCCTCTTCGGTCTCGATCGGGCCGAGGTGAGTCTTGAGCATCATGTTGAAGTCACGCGGCTCGGTCCACTGACCGGGGTCGCCGGTCTCGGGGTCGCGAATGTCAGCGAGCCCGTTTGCCGGCGGATGGCCGTGCTTCTCTTCGTATGCCTCGAGTAGGTGGTCCGCGCGGTAGCGCTTGTGCGTGATCAGCGACTCGACGAGCGGGTCGTTGAAGACACCGACGTGCCCGGACGCGACCCAGACCTCACGCGGCAGGATGACCGATGAATCGAGGCCGACGACATCCTCGCGGCTGGTGACCATGCTGCGCCACCACTGCCTCTTGATGTTTTCCTTGAGCTCGACGCCCAGCGGACCGTAATCCCACGCCGACTTGGTTCCGCCGTAGATCTCGCCGCAGGGATAGACCAATCCCCTGCGCTTGGCGAGGTTGGCAACAGCATCGACTTTGGACTTGGGGGCCACGCGGGTGCTCTCCATCTGGCGGATAGATGCCGGGTTGTCGGGATTGCGAACCCGACAAGCCTATCCGGCCTGGCAGGGCCCTATGTCCACGGGCGATGGAGCTCACGTGCATGTTTGACATGCGCACCTATGCATATCAAAATGGAATTGGTTTGCAATAAGGTGGTCCGAACACGGATCAGCAAAGGAGGCTCGATTGTCGGCAACCGAAACCGGTGATCTCGAGTTCACCGCGCATACCCATGATCCATTCAGTTCCGTGCCACCGGCCCCGGTTCCCCCGAAGGCTACCCTCGACGCCGCAGGCGAGATTCTGCGCGCGCTGGCAGCTCCCGTCAGGATCGCAATTGTGTTGCAGCTCAGGGAATCCGGTCGATGCGTGCACGAATTGGTCGACGCACTCGGCGTCACCCAACCACTGATCAGCCAGCACCTCCGTGTCCTCAAGGCGGCAGGCGTCGTGCGCGGCGAACGAAACGGACGTGAAGTGTTGTACGAATTGGTCGACGACCACCTGGCACACATCGTCGTGGACGCGGTTGCGCACGCCGAGGAAGGATGAGCGCATTGACTGGAACGTCGGGACGGGTCTCCGTGGGCGTGCGGAGCACCCGCCAACGCAGCGCGATCTCAGCACTGCTCGATGACATCGACGAGTTCCGCTCCGCACAGGAGCTACACGACGAACTACGCCGACGCGGCGAAGGCATCGGCCTCACCACTGTCTATCGAACGTTGCAAACGCTCGCCGACGCAGGAACTGTCGACGTGCTGCGAACGGATACCGGCGAATCGGTCTACCGGCGCTGCTCCTCCGGACACCACCATCACCTGGTCTGCCGCAATTGCGGATACACCGTCGAGGTCGAGGGCCCAACGGTCGAGCAGTGGGCGAAATCGACCGCCGAACAACACGGATTCGGCGATGTCAGCCACACCGTCGAGATCTTCGGCACCTGCCGTACCTGCGCGGCAACCTAATACGCTTCGCGGCACCCTTGGGGGTCGGACAATTCACTCCCCGCCAATCGAAGGCGGGACTTATGGTGCATGAGTGCCCGAATTCGACGCTGAACCGACGCGATCCACCGACGCGGCCAGCGGCCTGCGTGCAGAGTTGGCGGCCGCCGGTTACGAGGATGCGACCGAGATCGGCCGCGGCGGCTTCGGCGTCGTCTACAAATGCCGCCAGCCCGCACTCGGCCGCACGGTAGCCATCAAGCTGCTCTCCTCCGACCTCGACCAGGTGAACCGGGAGCGGTTTCTGCGCGAAGGATTCGCGATGGGCCGGCTGTCCGGTCACCCGAACATCGTCAACATCCTGCATGTCGGCGTGACCCCCAGCGGCCGGCCCTACATCGTGATGCCTTACCTCGCAAGGGATTCCCTTGCGACGCAACTCGCTCGCGAGGGTAGCCCCGGATGGCCGACCGCTGTCAGAATCGGCGTAAAGCTTTCGGGCGCACTCCAAGCCGCCCACAACAGTGGCACGTTGCATCGAGATATCAAGCCGGCGAATGTGCTCGTCGACGACTACGGCGATCCGCAGCTCACCGACTTCGGGATCGCCCGGATCGATGGCGGATTCGAAACCGCCTCAGGACATTTCACTGGATCCATCGCATATACCGCCCCCGAGGTTCTCGATGGAAGCCCACCGAGTGTCGCGGCGGACATCTACGGGCTCGGCGCGACACTCTTCGCGTTGATCGGCGGCCAGGCGGCGTACGCGCGACGCTCTGGCGAAGAGCTGATCGCACAGATCGTCCGCATCACGAGCACCCCCGTCCCCGACCTGCGCCAGTCCGGAGTCCCCGGCGACGTGTGCGCGGTCATCGAGCGCGCGATGTCGACGGATCCTTCGGCTCGGCAGCAGTCCGCCGCCGAATTCGGCAATCAACTCAGGCAAGTGCAGCATCGGCTGGGCCTGACGGTCGACGATATGGCGCTCCCACCCGCGCCGGTCACCGAGGGACAGACAGCGCGCACCGGCGTATACGCCAAGGCTGCACCGCCGAACCCACCGACCATCGGGTATTCCGCTGGGCAGCAGTATATTTCGGCACAGTCCTCGTCCGGTCAAGCTACGCTCCTGCGTTCGTCGACCGATCACAACGGGCGCCGTCGCGGTCCGATTATTGCCGCGGCCGTGGTCGCACTCGTTCTCGTTATAGGCGCCGGGCTCTTCCTCTTCCGGGATAGCTTCACGAGTTCCGATACCAACGTCGTATCCAAGTCCGCCAATGCGGGCACCGCGGAAACCGCCGCATCCGAGACGACCGTCGTAGCGGGATCGCTGGTTCGTGACATCGGAAAGACCGGCTGGTGGGACGGTTTCGCGATCACAGCGGACACAGCAACCCTCACTCCCGATGGTCTGCTCACGGTTGACCTGACGTATCAGAACCTCACCGACCAGAACTCAACGCCGAGCAGCAGCGGCTACTTGCAGGTCGATGGAGCGGTTGTCTCGGCGAGCTTCGACTTCCCGACCGTGCCCGGAGAAGGCACCGCAACCGGCAAGCTCGAGGCAACGCTGAGCGAAGGCGGTGACCCCGAGAAACTGCTCGACTCCGCAATGCTCGTGTACGGCGAGGCAAGCGACAACCAGACCAAGATCCCGCTCAACGCAAGTGGTGATGTCGCGAGCACTGAACCGAAGACGCTCGACGTCAGCGGAGAGCTCGTGCAGGACCAGGTCATCATCGAGGTTGTGAGCGGAACCCTCACTCCCAGTTACCAATCGGGCGAGAAGGACAAGATGGCGCTAGCCCTGAAGGTGAAGCTCAGCTGCGGCCCCGATTGCTCCAAATATGGCTACAACACGAACGTCAACGAATTCTCGATCAAGACACCCGACGGCAACTCGGTGGTCGCAGACAGCCGCAGCCCGTATTGCTGCGACGCGCTCTACCCACACGACGTCAGCGATAACCCCGACAACATAGTCGTCTTCATGGTTCCCGCACCTGGATCCGGCAAGTACACCTTGACCTACAACAACCTAAAACTGACCGAATCCGGCTCTGCACCACCAACTCTCGACTTCACCACCTAGGCACGCCCACCCAGGAGGCACCAGTGGATCCGACAACACATCGTTTGCGCAGGTTCGCGGCAGCGTTGTCCTGTGCGGCATTGGCAGCGCTGGCATTGACGTCATGCGGTAATGATTCGACGACGTCCAGCGGTTCGGCGACCTCCGCACCCACCGCCGGTCAGGGCTCACAATCGACCGCGACGCAGGCGCCGAAGCCGCTGGTCCGCACGATCGGCAAGACCGGTTGGTGGGACGGCTTCGCGATCACGGTGGACAAGGCAACAGTGACGCCGAGCAGCGGTGGTGGTGGCTCGTTGACGTTGGACCTCACTTACAAGAACCTGACCGACCAGAACCTGTCGCCAAGTGTCAACGGCTTCCTTCAGGTCGGCGACGAGGTCGTGGCTACCGAATTCGACGACCCGACAGTTCCAGGCAAGGGCACCGCGACCAGCCAGGCAACGGCAACGCTGACGAGCGAATCGACCGACCTCGCGACGTTGCTCGATTCCGTTGTCCTGACCTACGGCAAGGTGTCCGACAACCAAACGAAGATCCCGTTGAGCACGAGCGGCAAGGTCGACAGCATCGCGCCGAAGAGCGTCACAGTCCCTGGCAGGCTCGTGCAGGACCAGATCGTCATCGATGTCGTAAGCGGGAATATCGAGCCGAGCTACGAGAGCGGCGAGAAGGACGAGATGACGCTCGACCTCAAGATCAAGATCAGCTGTGGTCCGAACTGCTCGCAATACGGATACAACACCGGTCAGGACGAATTCTCCGTCACATCGCCCGACGGGACGTCCGTCGTCGCAGACTCTCGCAGCCCATACTGCTGCGATGCGCTCTACCCCGGCGACGTCAGCGACAACGAAAAGAACGTGTTGGTGTTTCTCGTACCCGCGCCCGGCACGGGTAACTACACCGTGAAGTACGAGAACAAGAAGCTGACCGAGGCCGGAAGCCCGCCTGCGACACTGACATTCACGGTGTAGCTGACGCTGCCGAGCGGGTCATCAGTGCTCATTTCCGGCGCAAAACTGAGCATTGGCGACCCGTTCGACGCTAGGGCACCAGGCCTTTGCGACTGCGATCCGCGCCCGAAAGGATCAGTAGCAGCATCGTGGTCAGCGCCTCGTCGGATAGCCCGACAGCCGGGAACGTGTATCGCATGATGACGTCGGCGAGTTTGCCGTTGCCGATGATCGTTATCGATCCGAATTGCAATGCGTTGTTGCGATCCGCGACGCGCTTTGTCAACGCCGCGCGCAACGGGCGATCCCAGGCGAGCACACAGGTCAGCGACAACACGTCGAGCCCGGGCGCGAGGGTGACTGCCCGGATCGAACACAGCGCGCCGGCGTACTCGAAGCTGAGCGACCCATCCTCGTTGGGACTCAACTCGACGAACGGTGTGAGCAGCTCAAGAGCTCGGGTCTGCAACTCCTCAGCGGCGGATTCTTGACTGGCGCTGGTCATTTGACTCCTCCGAAGCGGCGATCCCGAGACGCGAACTCGACGCATGCGGCCCACAGATCCCGGCGGTCGAAGTCGGGAAAAAGCTTGTCCTGGAACACGAACTCCGCGTAGGCGGATTGCCAGAGCAAGAAGTTGGAGGTGCGCAGCTCACCCGACGGCCGCAGGAAAAGGTCGACGTCGGGCATATCGGGTTCATCGAGGTACCGTGCGACGGTCGCCTCGGTCACCCGCTCCGGATCAAGCTTGCCCGCGGCGACTAGACGCGCGATTTCCCTTGCCGCATCGGCAATCTCGGCTCGTCCGCCGTAGTTGACGCACATTGTCAGCGTCATCACGGTGTTGTCTTTCGTCAACTCTTCGGCGATCTCGAGTTCCTTGATGACGCTGCGCCACAGCCGCGGACGACGTCCTGCCCAACGGACGCGGACACCCATCTCGTGCATCTCGTCGCGACGACGTCGGATGACATCTCGGTTGAAGCCCATGAGGAACTTGACCTCGTCTGGGCTGCGGCGCCAATTCTCGGTCGAGAACGCATACGCCGAGAGCCACTTGACGCCGATCTCGATGCACCCGCAGACGGTGTCCATGAGGACGGCCTCGCCACGTTCGTGACCGGCAGTTCGCGGTAGCCCACGCTCGGTTGCCCAACGGCCGTTGCCGTCCATCACCAACGCCACATGCCGCGGGATGAGCTCCGGTTGCAGCCCCGGCGGTCGCGCGCCCGACGGATGCGGATCCGGTGGTCGTAGCGCGCGGTTAGGCGGAACTTGCGGTTCGCGTCGTCGAATCACGCTCTACATCCTGCCCGACGACTACATCATGGAGTTCGGCGTGTGGCCGCGAGCGTTCGATGAGCGGAAGTGTGCGCAGCTGTCGCTCGAGATGCCATTGCAAATGCGCCGCGACCAGCCCGCTCGCCTGTCGACGCACGGCACCCGACGTTGTCTCGGTACAGGCCCAGTCGCCCCGGTAGAGGGCATCCATCAAATCGAGCACACCAGGCGACGGCACAGCTGCACCCGCCGGCCGGCAATGCACGCACACCGCGCCACCGGCAGCGACGTGGAAAGCCCTGTGCGGCCCTGGGGTCGCACACTTGGCGCATTCGTCGAGTGCAGGAGCCCATCCCGCGAAACCCATGGCTCGCAACAGAAATGCGTCGAGCACGAGTTCCGGAGGCCTGGTCTGCTCCCCCACCGCACGCAACGCGCCGACGGTCAGCTTGTGCAGCTGAAGTGCGGGCGCCCGTTCCTCACCCGCGAGACGCTCAGCGGTCTCCAGCACGGCGCATGCGGTGGTGTAGCGGCCGTAGTCGCTGACGATGTCGCTGGCGAAGGCATCGACGGTGTGGACCTGCGTGACGATGTCGAGATTGCGTCCGGGATAGAGCTGGACGTCGATGTGCGCAAACGGCTCGAGCCGGGCACCGAACTTCGACCGAGTACGGCGGACCCCTTTTGCGACCGCTCGAACCAAACCGTGCTGGCGAGTGAGCAGCGTGACGATCCGGTCGGCTTCACCCAACTTGTGCTGGCGCAAGACGACGGCATAGTCCCGGTACAACCGCATGCCGCTACATCTCCCATCACTCTGTCGCTTCCCCGCTCTAGCTTCCCACGACGGTCCGACAGGTTCCGACAGGCGCGCGTGACGCCACAAACACCAAGAATCGCGGCTCAGATCCAAAAGGATCCGCAAACTTTGTTACATCTTTTTCATATCGGAAAGATCACGGATGTGTCACAATAATTTGGCAGTGGTTACTGACCACATATGACACCAACGGAGATCCGTGAGCTCCTCGGTCGGGAATTCTCAGTCGATCGACCGACGTGCGCTGTCTCGATTCGCTTGGTAGACAACAAAGGTGGGCCGAATGGCAATGCAGTCTGTGCGTAGCAGCACTGGTTCGCTCAACTGGGGAATCCGCTGTGATCGCTGCAAACGATGGTTCTTCGCACCTGTTCGTTCGGCCGCGGCCGTTGCGATCCGCAACGCACGCACGAGCGGATGGATCGTGGACGATCACGACCTCTGCCCGCATTGTGTCGGCCATCTGAGCCGCCCGGCGTAACGCTGTCCGACTAGAACAGGGATTCTTCGCCTCCGGCCGCATCGTCGGCCTCGGCAACCGGCTCAGCGTCCGCTGTTGCGGCACGGACAAGGGTGAGGTCCGAAACCAGTCGCGACAGCTCCCGCCCATCATCAGCCCGTCGCAGCAACGCCCGTCCTGACGAAATCCGATCGATGATCCAGGTTCCCGCCAGGTCGTCGGCATGGACCAGATCGCCGGCACCGAAATGCTGTACTGCCATCTTTGTAGTCTTCTCCTCCAGTTCGATCCGAGCTACTAGAACCCGAGCCGACCAAGTTGCTTCGGGTCGCGTTGCCAGTCCTTGGCAACCTTGACGTGTAGTTCCAGGAAGATCTTGGTGCCGAGCAGCTTCTCGATCTGCTCGCGCGCATTGGTGCCCACCTCACGCAGACGAGCGCCGCCCTTGCCGATGACGATCCCCTTCTGGCTGGACCGCTCGACGTAGAGCAAGGCGTGGACGTCGAGCATGTCATCACGACCCTCGCGCTCCCGCACCTCTTCGATCACCACTGCCAACGAGTGCGGGAGTTCGTCGCCGAGACCCTCCAACGCAGCCTCGCGGATCAGCTCCGCCATCAAAGTTTCTTCCGGCTCGTCTGTCAGCTCGCCGTCGGGATAGAACGCCGGACCCTCGGGCATCGACTTGGCCAGCAGGTCGATCAGCAGCTCGACCTGCTCCCCCGATTGCGCCGACACCGGGATCACATCGCACTCGGGTCCGAGCAGCTTGGACAACGCCATGAGTTGCTCAGCAACCCTCTCGCGTCCAACCTTGTCGATCTTCGTCACGATCCCGATCAACGTGGTCTTCGGCGCCATCTGCCGCACTTGTTCCACGATCCATCGGTCACCGGGACCGATCCGTTCGTCGACAGGAATACACAAACAGATGACATCGACCTCGGAATAGGTGTCGCGCACAAGGTCGTTCAGCCGTTGCCCGAGCAACGTCCGCGGCCGGTGCAAGCCCGGCGTATCGACGAGAATCAGCTGGGCATGATCTCGGTGCACGATCCCGCGGATCGTGTGCCGCGTCGTCTGTGGCCGCGAGGACGTGATCGCGATCTTCGAGCCGACCAACGCATTGGTCAACGTCGACTTGCCTGTATTGGGGCGTCCAACGAAACATACGAAACCGGAACGGAATTCACGCTCAACCATCGGAAGCTTCTTTCACTGTGCCGTCCAGGCCCGTCACGACGATGTGCGCCGAAGCCGATTTCTCTCGTACCGCAGCGCTGCCGGGGTCGCCGAGAGTTCCGCCGACGATCACTGCCGCCTCGAAACCCTCCGCACCGCTCGAGATTGCAGCGGCGACGGCAGCCTGCAATGCACTCAGCGTGAGTGCGTCGAGCGAAACCTCGCCCGCCGCATACGTTCTGCCGTCGGTGTCACGCACCGCGGCACCCTGGCCAGAACCGCTGCGCGCCATCGCACCGCGGGCCAACACGACCAGTTTTGTGTCTTCGGCGTCCAGCTCAGTCATCTTGATCCTCGTCGTCTGTACTCGCAGGTTCTACTTTCGGCTCACGGTGGACGAGCACCGTGTGCACACGGACGCGGCCGCGGGTATCGGAGCCGCCTTCGCCGCGCAACACGAGCCCGTGGACCACCACCTGCGAACCGGGTAGCGGCACGCGGCCAAGCTCATGACCGAGCAAACCGCCCACTGTCTCCACATCGTCGTCGGAAAGCTCGATGTCGTACAGATCGCCGAGGTCATCTACCGAAAGCCGTGCCGACACTCGATATTCGTCGTTTCCGAGATTCTCGATCGGGGGCGTCTCGTCGACGTCGTATTCGTCGGCAATCTCGCCGACGATCTCCTCGAGCACGTCCTCGATGGTCACCAATCCGGCGATGCCGCCGTATTCGTCGACGAGCAGGGCCATATGGTTGCGGTCGCGCTGCATCTCAGCGAGCAACGTATCCAGCGGCTTGGAGTCGGGCACGAACACCGCGCTACGCATCAGCGCGGACACAGGCAATTGGCGATCACCGTTCGTCGCGTTGTACGCCTGCTGCACAAGGTCTTTCAGATAGACGACTCCGACAACGTCGTCCGGATTCTCGCCGATGACGGGAATCCGCGAATGACCGCTGCGCACGGCGAGGGTCGTCGCTTGTTCGGCGGTCTTGTCGGACTCGATCCACACCATCTCTGTGCGCGGCACCATGACAGCACGCGCTGGCGTATCGCCGAGCTCGAATACCGACTGGATCATCCGACGTTCGTCGTCGGCGACAACGCCGCGTTCCTGCGCCATGTCGACCAGTTCGCGCAGTTCGATCTCGGATGCGAACGGTCCGTTCCGAAATCCCTTACCGGGTGTGAGCGCGTTTCCGATCAGAATCAGCAGCCGGCTTATCGGACTCAGCAGGACGCCGATGCCTTGCAGCGGCAGGGCCGCAACCAGCGCAATGGAATACGCGTGCTGGCGGCCGAGAGTTCGTGGCCCGACACCGATCACCACATAACTGACCAGCACCATCACGATGGCCGTGACGAGCAAACCTTTCGTCGCATCGAACACGTCGATCAAGGCACCTGCCAGCAGCACCGTCGCAGTGATCTCGCACAGAATGCGCAGTAGGACCATCAGATTGATGTATCGAGGCCGATCCGAGACTACGCGCAGCAAGCGGGCCGCACCCGAACGCCCGTCGCGCACCATGTCCTCGACGCGAGCATGCGAGACGGTATTCAGCGCCGAATCCACTCCGGCGAACACACCAGCGATAGGGACGAGCAGAACGGCCAAGATGATCAGTACGGGAGGACTACTCACCGGATGCGCTCACCGCTGCGCGTCGCTGGGACCGTCGAAGGATGGGCTGTCGAAGAACCCAGCCTTACCGAGCAGACGACGATCCCGTTCAGCAAGTGCAGCTTCCCTATGTGCCCGCCGCAGGTTTTCGTACCATTCGGCGAGGAGCTCGTTCTGCAGTGCGAACATCTCTTTTTCTTCGTCGGGCTCGGCGTGGTCGTAGCCGAGAAGATGCAGCACTCCATGGACTGTGAGCAGGGCGAGCTCATGCTCGAGCGAATGCCCGGCCTTCTTGGCCTGCCCAGCGGCGAACGCCGGGCACAAGACGATGTCACCGAGCATCGACGGTCCCGGATCCGGGCTGTCCGGCCGGCCACCTGGTTCGAGCTCGTCCATCGGGAAAGACATGACGTCGGTCGGACCAGGCAGGTCCATCCACCGCATGTGCAGATCGGCCATTGTGTCCAGCTCGACCAGCACCATGGACAGCTCGGCTGCCGGATGTACGTTCATCCGCGCAATCGCAAAGCGCGCGACGCTGATCAAGTCTTCCTCGGAGACGTCCATCCCCGATTCGTTCGAGATCTCGATACTCATCCGCTAACCCTATCTCCGAGCGCGGACACTCCTGTGCGGTGACTCAAAGGTGACTCAACGGCGCGCGGACCTGGCCTGGGTCGAGCGGCGATGCGCGCGATTACCCAGTGATGCGTCGACATTTGCTTCCGCCCGTTCGTACGCGTCGACGATGTCAGCGACAAGGCGGTGCCGCACGACGTCGCTGCTGTTGAGCTCGGCGAAGTGGATGTCGTCGATCTCGGTCAGGATCTCCGCTGCAGCGCGGAGCCCGGATCGGTTGCCACCTGGCAGGTCGACCTGCGTCACGTCGCCGGTCACCACGATCTTCGACCCGAAACCCAGCCTCGTCAGAAACATCTTCATCTGCTCTGCGGTGGTGTTCTGCGCCTCGTCGAGAATGATGAACGCGTCGTTGAGCGTGCGCCCGCGCATGTAGGCAAGCGGTGCAACCTCGATCACGCCGGCTTGCATCAGCTTGGGGATCGCCTCGGGGTCCATCATGTCGTGTAACGCGTCGTACAGCGGCCGCAGGTACGGATCGATTTTCTCGTTGAGCGTGCCCGGCAGGAATCCGAGTCGCTCCCCCGCCTCTACCGCGGGCCTGGTCAGGATGATCCGGGTGACCTGCTTCGTCTGCAGGGCCTGGACCGCTTTCGCCATTGCCAGGTAAGTCTTTCCGGTACCCGCGGGGCCGATGCCGAACACAATCGTGTTCGCGTCGATCGCGTCGACGTAGCGTTTCTGATTCAGCGTCTTCGGCCTGATCGTCTTGCCGCGACGCGAGAGGATGTCGAGGCTCAACACTTCTGCGGGTGACTCCGAAACACCCTGCGTCAGCATCGAATACGTGCGCCGGACGCCCTCGGGAGTGACGGACTGACCTCTGCCCACCAGTGCAATCAATTGCTCGATGATGCGCTCGGCCAGAGCGACGTCGGCTGCCTTGCCGGTCAGCGTGACAGCGTTGCCGCGCACGTGAATGTCGGCATCGAGCAGACGTTCCAGCTGTCTCAGGTTCTCATCCGCCGAACCGAGAAACGCAAACACGGCTTCCGGGGAAATCTCGATCGCGGAACGGACCGTCCGCGCGGCGGGACCCTCTGCAATTCCGCTCGAGGTGCCCTTTGCGGACCCGCCGATATCGCTTTGTGCTGTCACGTGGTGGCTATGGCCTACTTTCCGGTTTTCGCTGGACCTACCTTTGAAGTCTAACGCTCGCCGT
Source organism: Mycobacteriales bacterium (assembly GCA_038256175.1). Lineage (GTDB taxonomy): Bacteria > Actinomycetota > Actinomycetes > Mycobacteriales > Mycobacteriaceae > Antrihabitans. Next base: position 1,112 of record JBBSKP010000132.1, on the reverse strand, counting down.
CACCGGCGGCCCAGTTGATTACGCGGCGCCGGCTACGTGACTGTGCTCGGATCGGCCGCCAACAACGACTCGACGGTGAGACGCCAGCACGCACTCGACCGGTCGAGAAAAGACTGGTGCCCCTCACCGTCGACGATGTGCAGGACCGCGGAATCGCCGACCTTCGTCGCTTCTTCGACATACCGCGTGCTCACCCTCGCTGGAACGTGATCGTCCGAAGAGCCGTGGATGCAGACCACAGGAACGCCGATTGGCACCCTGTACAGGGGCGATGCTGCTCGGTACAGCTCCGGCGCCTCGTCGTATCGGGCACCGAAGAGTGCCTCCAGCTTCGGTATCCGCCGACCGTGCGCCGACGCCGAAACGAGGTCGAGCGGCGCGGCTTGTGCGACAACCCATTCTGGTCGGACCGCGAGGCCGGCTTCGCCTGCAAGCCATACGACGAGCTGCCCGCCCGCCGAATGACCAACCACTCGCGCGCGATCGAGCGCCAATTGCACAGGTGCCTGCTCACCGACGAGTCCGGCGAGGGCATTCCAGGCTGCGACGATGTCGGCCGATGCCTCCGCCCAGCCGCCTCCTGCGCCGACCCGGCGATACTCGACGTTCCAGGCAGCGACGCCGCTTCGGGCGAGTTCGACCGCGAGCGAGGTGCCGAGCGTCAGGCTGTACTCAGAGCTCCACGAACCACCGTGCACGACCATCACCACCGGAACCGGCCCTGAGTCGGTGCGATGCGGAAGGTACAAATATCCGTACTGCTCGGATTCGCTGCCGTATTCGATGCGCAATCTGCCCACACAGTGACGCTAACGCGTCCTGTGCGCGCGTCTTACCCGCCCGGGGGTAAAACTCACGCACAGTCCTGCTAACTCCAGCGCGGCGTCAGTACCCCGATCGCGCCGAGCGCGACTGCCGCAGCTGTCGATGTCCGCAATACGGTCGGGCCGAGCAGGGCCGTCACGGCGCCGGCGGCGCTGAATTGCTCAAGCTCACGATCGTCGAGTCCACCCTCCGGTCCGACGACGAGCACCACTTCTTCAGCGGCCCCCAAGAGCAGCTTGGCGAACGGAACAGTGGCCGACTCGTGTAGTGCAATGGCGAGCGCCCCG
>JBBSKP010000131.1:0-14197 GCA_038256175.1 Mycobacteriales bacterium | reverse complement strand
CCGACGACGTCGGCTCAGGCACGCCATGCGGCGGAGACGTTCTCGCTGGACGACTACGAGTACGTCACCGCGTAGGCTCGGCGCCGTGACTGATGTCGTACGGCTGGCTCTGGTCAGTCACGGTGCCACCGAGGCAGTTCGGGAAGCTCGCTTTCCTGCCGACGAATCGCTGAACAGCGTCGGACTCCGCGATGTGGCCAAGTGCGCGCCGATGACTGCCGAACGCGTGCTCGTGGCGCCCGAACTGCGCACCTCGGAAACGGCTGTGGCCCTTGGTCTCACGGGTACAACAGACCCGGCGCTGCGCGACGTCGACTACGGCGCCTGGCGTGGGCTCGCGATGAGCGAGGTGTCCGCCGATGAGATCGCCGTGTGGCTCACCGATCCGACAGCGTCGCCGCACGGCGGGGAGTCGATCGTCGAGTTGATCGATCGCGTGCGCGCGTGGCTGGATGGTGTTGCTGAGAGCGCGACTCCAACCTTGGCCGTGACGCACCCTGCGGTCGTTCGCGCAGCAGTCCTGCTCACCCTCGATGCACCACCGAAATCGTTCTGGCGCATCGATATTCCGCCGCTAAGCATCACTCGCCTGCACCACCGAGGTGCCTGGACGCTCCGATCGACGGGATTCGACTCGCCTCGGTTGGGGCCGTAGTGGGGCTACGACGTCACAATTACCGGATCGCCGACCTTCGCGTTGTTGAAGAACCATGCCGCGTTTTCGGTGCTGAGATTGATGCAGCCATGGCTCACGTTGGCGTAGCCCTGTGAGCCGACCGACCACGGTGCGCCGTGCACGAATATTCCGCCCCATGTGATGCGCTCGGCGTACTGGACATTGAGCTTGTAGCCCTCTGGCGAATCGATCGGTACACCGTAGGTCGACGAGTCCATCACGATGGATCTGTACTTCTCCATGATGGGGAATGTGCCGTCGGGTGTCTCGTATCCGGCCTTGCCCATCGACGCGGGCATCGTCTGTACCACTACGCCATTGATGCTGACGACGAACTGATGAGTCGACGTGTTGGCGACGGCGACCAATGCATCGCCTACATCGAATTGGGATCTCATGCCGACCGCCTGGACTGTCACGGTCGTGTGTGCGGTCCAGAACTCGTTGGGACTCCAGCGCACCTCGGTGTCGTTCATCCACACGAACTGTCCGGGCCGCGACGGTGTGATTGTGACGGATTGTTCGGCGGCGGTGCGGTCGGCAACGGGTGCGAGGAACCGAACGATGATCGGCGCCGCGACGCCGACGACGTCGCCGTTCGCTGGCTCGAGTGTGCGGGCGGTGACAGTCGCCGCCGAGATGGGCACCGTCGCAGCCGACGCTTCGGCGAGCCCGAATGCCGGTAGTACAGCCAGCAACGAGGCGAGAAACAAGCGTGCAGCCAGATGTGATTTCCCCATGGCCGTCCGCCCTTCGAAATGATGTTTAGCCCTTACAAGTTAAGCACTTCAAGATCACAGGTTCGCCACACTTTGGCCGGTTTCGGCGGAGTCAGGGGTCCTCTCACCACCGTGGGCGGAGCGAGGGGACCACTTGCTCCGGGGTGGGCAGCTAGTCGACCGCACCCTTCATCCGTGCCAGGGCGATGAAGAGGGGTTCGGTCGGATCGAGTCCGAATCCGAGGCGGTCCAGGTAGGCGCCGAGCAGGCTCCAGACCACCTCGGTTGCCTGGCGCACGTAGGGCGCGACTTCGGGGCTCTGATCCGGTTCCGCGGCCGTCAGCCAGAGGTCGGTGGTGGACACGAGCACGCCGACGGCCGAACGGGCGACGAAGTCGAGTTCGCTGGTATCGATCGAGACCGTTTCGAAGATGCCGCGAGCGACGTCGGCCAGTCGTCTGGCCAGATCGCGTTCCATTTCGAGGGACAGCGGACTGCCTTGCGCATCGTGCTTGTGCGGGCTTTGCAGCAGGAAGCGGAAGACGTTCGGGTGCTCCGCAACCGCGCTCGCGTACGCAGTGACGGCCTGCTCGAGGGCGTCGGCCGGCGTCATCAGAAAGAAGTTGAAGTTCGGTGCCACCGCGTTGTAGACCTCGTCGGTGCTGCGCTGTGCGATGGCGGCATAGAGGTCGGCCTTGTCGGCGAACTGCCGGTAGAGGCGTGGTTTGGTTGCGCCGGCTTCGCGAGCGATGTCGTCCATGCTGGGGTTCGGACCGTTGGCGTCGATCAGCCGAACAGCGGCTTCGATGAATTCATCGCGCGCGCTGGCCTGGCGGTCCTCTTGCTGCATCGGAAGCACGATACCTCGATTGACGATTCTCCTGCGATTGACAACGCGGAGTGGTAGGTGTGACACTCGTTCATAGGTACCGTACCGCCAGTAACGCTGTTCGTTCCGTGTAGTACGGACGCGAAACGAGAACGGATGAATCAATGACGATTTCAACGCCGGCAAAACCTGCTGCTCCCGTGCGAGGCGAAACCAAGCGAGTAGTGCGCAACGGCACCATCGAACTCGCGGTATTCGAGCAGGGAAACCCCGACGGCGAGACGATTGTTATGGTCCACGGCTGGCCGGACACGCACCGGCTGTGGGACGGCGTATTGCCCGGTCTGGCTGACAAGTACCGCTTGATCTCCTACGACGCCCGCGGTTACGGCGAATCGACCAATCCGGCGAAAGTCTCGGACTTCCGGCTGGCAGAGCTGGCCAAGGACTTCTTCGCAGTCGCGGATGCCGTCAGTCCCGATCGCCCCGTTCACGTGCTTGCCCACGACTGGGGTTCGGTTCAGATGTGGGAGGCCGTGTGCGAGCCCGGCGCGCATGAGCGGATTGCCTCCTTCACGTCGATCTCCGGTCCGAACCTGGACCACGTCGGGAAGTGGATGCGGGACCGGCTGTCGCGCCCGACGCCGAAGAACGTATGGCAACCGACCAGTCAGCTGCTGTCTTCTCTGTACACCTTCTTCTTCATGACGCCCGTTGTGCCGCGGGTGTTCTTCCGCCTGTTCGGCAACGCTACGACGTGGTCACGCTTCCTGGGGTTGCTCGAAGGGGTCGATCCAGCCAAGACTCATTTTGCCGATACCCTCACCGCCGACATGATCAGCGGCCTTCGGATCTACCGCGCGAACATCCTGCAGCGCATCTTCAACCCACGCGAGCGGTATACCTCGGTTCCCGTTCTGTTGCTTGTGAATACGCGAGACATCTCCGTGCGTCCGGCCGGCTACGACGACACCGCACGGTGGGTCGAGTCGGTCACGCGCCGCGACATCCCGTCGGGACACTGGCTGCCGTTCAAGCAGGCCGACCTGATCGCCACTGCTACAGCGGAATTCATCGAATCCGTTGGCACCGTCCACGCTTGATTTCGAGGAGAAGAATCATGGCACGACGCAACGACGCGTTAGCGACCCAGTCCGAAGTCGATCCGGGCGCGGTCGCATTGCATGCACGCAATGTCCAATTCAAGTGGGGAACCACTCCGCTGCACTGGATTTCGGGTGAGCCGATCGCGTCGCACGTGATCAGCTCTATTAATCTGCTGCTCCCCGAAGGTGAGCGTTGGTTCTGCACGACGTTCAACGAGGCACTACCACTCATCAAGGATGTCAAGCTCCTCGAAGACGTTCGCGGCTTCATCGGCCAGGAAGCCATGCACGCCGAGACTCACAACGTTGTCGTTCACGAATTCCTCGAAGCGCACGGAATCGATCCCGATCCGTTCATTCGCCAGGCGGAGTACATCTTCCGCAAGGCACTCGGGCCACGTCAGAAAGGCAATCCGCGCGGACATCGTCAGCAACTGATGGAGCGGCTCGCGCTGATCGGCGCCATCGAGCACTTGACCGCTTTCCTTGGCGACTGGATTCTCAACGCGCCCATGGAAAAATTTGACACCGACCCCGAGATGCTGGACCTCTTCCGCTGGCACGGTGCAGAAGAAGTGGAGCATCGCAACGTCGCCCACGACGTAACGCTGTACTTCGACGTCGGCTATGGCCGGCGCATGCTCTCGATGGCGGTCTCGTATATCGGTGTGATCCTGCTGATGTCCCGTGGCACCAAGTTTCTTGTCCGCGCGGATCCGAGTATGCCGAACTACGGCTATACCCGTTTGTGGATCGGATTCTTCGGTGCGATGCGACGCGGTGCGCTTCCGAACATCTTTCAGGTGGTGGGTGGCGCCGCGCGGTACATGAAGCGGTCGTATACACCTGAGGCCGAGGGTAATACAGCGCAAGCCGTGGCGTACCTTGCGAAGTCTCCGGCCGCGAAGGCTGCCGCGAAGTGATGACTCGTTACCCTGCTCCGCAAGCTGTTCCCGGTGATATGTGGGGCAAGCGCAAGCGTGATCCGCTGCTCGTTGTCGTTGCAGGGGTGATCAATTCCTATATGGGTGCTGTCGGTATGTTGCGGCGTCGTGAGATATCGGGGCCGGATGTCGGTCGCAGCCGACCGATGGTTGTGCAGGAACGTAGAGTGGAAGCCAACGACGAGAATGTCGTGAGCCTGATACTCGCGGCACCGGATGGTGGCGAACTGGAGCCCTGGCGTGCCGGTGCGCATCTCGACATCGAGCTCCCGTCCGGCCGCAAGCGTCAGTACTCCTTGTGCGGTGACCCGGCGGACAGCCGCGTGTACCGGATTGCCGTGCGGCGCATCCCCGACGGCGCCGGCGGATCGATCGAGATTCACGACGAGCTGTCGGTCGGATCCGAGGTCGTTATCACCGGACCGCGCAACGCTTTTCCGTTTGCAATGCCCGGTTTCGGGTCGACCGCGAAGCGCCTGCACTTTGTCGCGGGCGGTATCGGAATAACACCGATCTTGCCGATGATACGTCTCGCGCACCGGCTCGGCGTCGACTGGACGATGGTCTACAGCGGTCGCAGCCGAGAGTCGTTGCCGTTCCTCACCGAACTCGCGGAGTTCGGTGACCGGGTCACGATTCGAACCGACGACTCGGACGGGCTACCCGATTCGGTAGCACTGCTCCCCGGCGTGACCGAGACGACGGCCGTCTACTGCTGCGGGCCGATGCCGATGATCGATGTGATCCGCGAGAGCCTTCGCGATGCTCCTGGCATCGAGTTTCATTTCGAGCGCTTCTCGGCGCCACCCGTTGTCGACGGCAACCCTTTCGAAGTCGAGCTCGCGAGATCCGGTGCGGTGATCAGTGTTCCGGCCGATCGCAGCGCACTCGATGCGATCGCCGACGTCAAGCCGGGTGTGGCCTACTCCTGCCGGCAAGGCTTCTGCGGTACCTGTCACGTGAAGGTACTCAGCGGCACGCCCGACCACCGTGAGGTCACGCTGACCGACGACGAGCACGAAAACGGCGACATGCTGATCTGCGTCTCGCGCGCCGACGGTGGCCGGCTTGTGCTCGATATCTAGCCGAAGTTGACTCCCTGCGCGAGGGGCAGCTGGTCGGAGTAGTTCACCGTGTTGGTGGCGCGCCGCATGTACGCCTTCCACGAATCGGAACCGGATTCGCGGCCGCCGCCTGTCTCCTTCTCGCCGCCGAACGCTCCGCCGATCTCCGCGCCGGACGTACCGATGTTCACGTTCGCGATACCGCAGTCCGAGCCGTCGGCCGCGAGGAACCGTTCGGCCTCGCGTTGGTCGGTGGTGAAGATCGACGACGAGAGTCCTTGCGGGACAGCGTTGTGCAACGCGATTGCCTCGTCGAGCGTGTCGTAGGTGAGGACGTAGAGAATCGGCGCGAACGTCTCCTCTTGGACAACGGACGTCTGTCCCGGCATGCGGACGATCGCGGGGGTGACGTAGTAGGAATCGCCCGCGCCGACCCGATCGCCGCCGGTCACGACGCCGCCATCCGCTCGCGCCTTGTCCAGGGCAGTCTGCATCGCTTCGTACGCGTTGGCGTTGATCAGAGGTCCGACCAACACACCCTCGTCGAATGGATTGCCCACCCGGAGTTGCCGATACGCGTTGGCGATCCGTGCAACGAGGTCGTCGACGATCGAGGAGTGGACGATCAATCGCCGGAGGCTCGTACAACGCTGACCGGCAGTTCCCGCGGCGGAGAAGACAATTCCGCGCACAGCGAGCTCGAGATCGGCCGACGGTGCGACGATCGCACCGTTGTTGCCTCCCAGTTCGAGCAAGCTTCGGCCGAACCGTGCCGCGACGCGTGGGGCTACTGCCTTGCCCATCCTGACCGATCCGGTAGCGCTGAGCAGTGCGACTCGGGCGTCGTCCACCAGCTGCTCGCCCACCGAAGCCGCGCCCTGAATCAACTGGTGCACAGCCGGATCCGCACCGACGTCCGTGCATGCTTGATGCAAGAGTGCGGTGCACGCGACCGCTGTGAGTGGGGTTGTCTCGGATGGCTTCCAGACGACCGTGTCGCCGCAGACCAGTGCCAGCGCCGTATTCCACGACCACACTGCGACGGGGAAGTTGAATGCCGAGATGACGCCGACGACGCCGAGTGGATGCCAGTTCTCCATCAGCCGATGACCGGGCCGCTCGGAAGCCATCGTCTGTCCGTAGAGCTGACGCGAGAGGCCGACAGCGAACTCGCACACGTCGATCATCTCCTGCACCTCGCCGAGTGCCTCCGAATCGATCTTCCCCGCCTCGAGGGTTACCAGCTTCGCGAGGTCGGCTTTGTGTTCGCTCAACAGTTGACCGAGGCGGCGGACCACCGCTGCTCGCACTGGCGCCGGTACGGTTCGCCAAGTCTGGAAGGCGTTGTGCGCAGTGGCAATCGCACTCTCGACGTCGTCGGCAGTACTGGCATCGAGCCGACCGAGAACCTCACCGGTAATCGGGGTGCGCGCAACCAGAGATCCTTCGGCGACGAAGGTGTTGCCTGCGCCGAGTACGGCCAGTGCATCGCTTGCAGTGGTACTCAGTCCTGACATTGTTGCCCTTTCGTCCAATTGTTCCGGCCATGGAATCGCACCTCTGAGCTAGCCTTCGCTGATGGCGGATATTTCGAGGCACCCAACGACCAGCGCGCCGGGGTCGAGGGCACTGGCGCCGCGCGCCGAGCCAGCCAAGCTCGTAGTCGACGACATCGATCGCTTGCTGATTCGCGAGCTGATTGCAGACGGTCGGGCGACACTGTCGAACCTCGCTGAGAAGGCGAGCCTATCGGTGTCTGCCGTCCAATCACGGGTCCGTCGGCTCGAAGCGCGCGGAGTGATTCGCGGCTATACCGCGGACGTGGATCCCGAGGCACTCGGACAGATGTTGTCGGCATTTGTCGCCATCACTCCTCTCGATCCGTCTCTCCCCGATGATGCACCTTCGCGTCTGCAGCACATTCCCGCCATCGAGTCCTGTCACTCGGTCGCCGGCGAGGAAAGCTATGTCCTGCTTGTTCGCGTATCCACGCCACGCCACCTCGAGTCGCTGCTTCACGAAATCCGATCGACGGCCAACGTGAACACCCGCAGCACCATCATTCTGCAGACATTTTACGACAGATAGCTAACAGAGCGGAATTATTTCAGCTTCACCGCTAGTATTCCGTCAATTTTGTCGTACCCTTGGCGGTATGACCGCAGTCCTGCAGCCGGGTATCACAGCTGACCGTGTGCACACCGTGCTCGCGGCGAGCATCCTCGTCGATGGGTTCGACCTCGTTCTCGACCTGACGCGGTCGCACGGAGTCCATTTGGTCGATGAACGTGACGGAACGTCCTATCTGGACATGTTCGGCTTCTTCGCGTCGTCGGCGTTGGGTATGAATCACCCGGCACTGGCCAAGGATCGAGAATTCCAGCGCGAGCTGGCCGCCGTCGCCGTGAACAAGCCGAGCAACTCGGACATCTACACGGTGCCCATGGCGCGCTTCGTCGACGCGTTCGCACGCGTGCTCGGTGATCCCGCACTGCCACACCTGTTCTTCGTGGATGGGGGAGCGCTCGCCGTCGAGAACGCGCTGAAGGTCGCGTTCGATTGGAAGAGCCGACACAACGAGGCAGCAGGAATCGATCCGGAATTGGGCACGAAGGTGCTGCACCTCACCGAGGCATTCCACGGCCGTAGCGGTTACACGATGTCGCTGACCAACACCGATCCGAACAAAGTGGCCCGGTTCCCGAAGTTCGATTGGCCGCGGATCGAGTCGCCGTATCTGGCGGACGGGCGTGACGTCGAAGCGGCCGAGTCCGCTGCGCTAGCTCAGGCAAAGGCTGCGTTTGCTGAAAATCCGCATGACATAGCGTGTTTCATCGCGGAGCCGATTCAGGGTGAGGGTGGCGATCATCACTTCCGGCCGCAGTTCTTGCAGGCGATGCAGCAGTTGTGCCATGAGAACGACGCGTTGTTCATCCTCGACGAAGTGCAGACCGGATGCGGCATGACCGGGACGGCATGGGCCTACCAGCAGCTCGGATTGCAGCCCGATGTCGTTGCATTCGGCAAGAAGACGCAGGTGTGCGGCGTGATGGCAGGCGGGCGAGTCGACGAGGTTGCCGACAACGTGTTTGCAGTCAGCTCGCGCATCAATTCGACGTGGGGCGGCAACCTCACCGACATGGTGCGGTCGCGGCGGATTCTCGAGGTCATCGAAAGTGCCGGCCTAATCGGCCGCGCACGCTTGCTCGGTACTCGACTGCTCGGCGGGCTCGAGGAATTGGCCGCGCGGCACGACGTCGTCACCGAGCCGCGAGGTCGCGGGCTGATGTGCGCAATCACGCTGTCTACGACGGAACTACGCGATCAGGTGGTCGCGGCGTTGCGCGACGACGAGCAGGTGCTGATCCTCGGTACAGGTGCGCGGGGCATCCGATTCCGGCCGGCACTGACGGTCACGCCCGGCGAGCTGGATGCTGCTGTCAACGCATTGGATCGGGTGCTCGGCCGGATCGCGTGATCCGGCCGAGCCGACCGGCAACTACAGGCTGCGCGAAATCAGTTCTTTCATGATCTCGTTGGTCCCGCCGTACACCTTCTGAATGCGTGAATCGGTGTACATCCTGGCGATCGGGTACTCGGCCATGTAGCCGTAGCCGCCGAACACCTGGACGCAGCGGTCCACGACATCGCACTGTTGCTCGGTGAGCCACCACTTGGCCTTGGCCGCAGTGGGGATGTCAAGGGCCCCGTCGAGGTGCTTGGCGACGCAGTCATCGAGGAATGCCCAGCTCACGGAAGCGACGGTATCGCATTCGGCCAGAACGAATTTCGTGTTCTGGAACTTGAAGATCGGCTTGCCGAACGCGGTGCGGTCCTTGGCGTAGGCGACCGTGATCTCGACGGCCTTCTCGATCGTGGCCGCCGCAGAGATGCCCAGAATCAGTCGCTCCTGCGCGAGCTGCTGCATCAGCTGGACGAAGCCTTGACCCTCGACTCCACCAATGACGTTGGCCTGCGGAACGCGAACGTTGTCGAAGTTCAGCTCGCAGGTGTCCTGCCCATGCTGGCCGATCTTCTCGAGGTTGCGCCCGCGAGAGAACCCTTCGAGGTCCTTTGTCTCGACGCCGATCAGCGAAACGTCGTTGATCCCGCCCTCGGTGCCGGTCTTGGCGACCACAATTACGAGATCGCACAGGAAACCGTTGGAGATGAACGTCTTTGCGCCATTGATGAGGTAGTCGTCGCCGTCTTTGACTGCACGGGTCTTGATGTTCTGCAAGTCCGATCCGGTCCCAGGCTCGGTCATCGCAATTGCGGCGACGATCTCGCCGGTCGCCATCTTGGGCAGCCAGGCCTGCTTCTGCGCTTCGGTGCCATAGGAATTGATGTAGTGCGCGACGATGCCGCTGTGCACAGGGTTACCGAGGCTCGGCGACAGGGCACGCACCTGCTCGATGATGATGACGGCCTCGTGTGCGAAGCTCCCGCCACCGCCGCCGTATTCCTCCGGGATGCTGGCGCACAGCAGTCCGAGCTCGCCGGCCTTGTTCCAGATCTCGCGATCGACGTGCTGCTGCTTGCCCCACCGCTCCTCATTGGGTGCACAGACCTTGGTGAAGAAGTTGCGGGCCAGTTCGCTGACCTGGTCGAGGTCTTTGTCCATCCAGCTGGATCGATGCAGGGTCACGATGTCTCCTTAGTGGCGCGCGCTGCATTGCGCGACGGCCTTTACAGTCGAATATCCAGGGTAATGACCGCAACCTTCGAGTCCAATGACCTCAACCGGCGTCTTCCGTGACCGAATCGAGTATCGCGCGGTGGTATTTTCACCGTATGCCGAGCCGCACTGTGGCGATTGCGTTCATCCGATCGGCAATGGAGTCGGCGCAGCGGCACGGGATGGATTTCGGGTTCGTTCTGCGCGAGAGCAGAATCACCGCCGAATTGCTGGGTCGCGACGCCTCCCGTGTGACCCCCGAGCAGGCGACGCAACTCATTCAATCGCTATGGGATGCAACCGGAGACGAGATGCTCGGCGCCGGCCCCAGGCCCATTCCGCGCGGCACGTTCAAGATGATGACGCTGGCCGTCGTGCATGCCCCGGACCTGTCGACGGCCCTACATCGGTTCATCGAATTCGCCCGAATCGGAACGGGATTCGACGCTGTGGAGATGACGAACGACGATCGCACGATCCGGCTCGCCCTCGATCCCGCCGGCCAACCGGTGGTCGACCCAATCGTGTACGACTTTGCGCTGGCGACGTCTCATCGATTCGCAGGGTGGCTGATCGGCGAGCAGATCGCCCTGAATTCAGTGGAGCTCCCGTACCCAGCTCCGGCGCACGCCTCCGAGTATGTACTCATCTACGGGATAGCGCCGACGTTCGATTCAGACAGTGCCGCAATCACATTCGACAGCAAATACCTGCGGAGTCCGGTAGTTCGCACCGAGGACGAACTGTTCGAGTTTCTTCGCAACGCTCCAGCAGATCTGCTCTATCGGCGCGATTATAACCCGACGTCAGCCACCCGAGTTCGGAAAATTCTCGAACGAGGGCGTCGCGGCGATTCGATGACGGTGGAAGACGTTGCCAAGCGCCTGTCCATCAGCCCGGACCATCTGCGCCGGCAGTTGCGCGACGACGGGACATCGTTCCGCACCATCAAAGAAGAGATCTTGCGCGACGACGCGATTGCGAGCCTTGTTCGGGGCACGGAAAGCGTGGAGGACCTATCGGCTCGGCTCGGCTTCTCCGAGCCGAGTGCCTTCCGTCGCGCCTTCCGCCGATGGACGGGAAGCCCGCCTGGCGCGTACCGCCAGTCGGGTTAAGCACTTCAGGCCGGGCACAAATCCTGGCGAGCCTGCGCCTCGATCGCCTGTGTCGTCTCGTCCTCGCCGGACGATACGGGTGGTGCCGTCATCCCCGCCGCAGAGCGGTGAGTCGAGACGAGACACTGTGAGAGCCCGTACAGCAGGGCTTGCGCTGGGAGAATCGTGTTGGAGTGCGGGAGTGCTACAGCGCCGTCTGTGAACTTCGGATCACTCTCGACCTTGCCGCAGTACCACTGCGTGAAGGTCTTTGCGCCTCCTGCGGGAACGTTGTTCAGCAAGGTACCCATGTTGGGGGCGTCGGGATACGACGTCTGGTCGAGCAACTGCTCGTAGGTTTTCGTGCTCTGCTCGAGCTGATCGGCGGGGAGCGACGGCGAACCGGGGGCTCCCATCTCGGCAATGTATTGATCCCGCATGCCGGTCACGAACTCGTCGCGCGACGGATTCGCGCCGGTGTACGCGGTGCATTTCGCGTCGCCAGGGGTCTGCGTCGGCTGCTGTCCGATGGGCTGCCCCGAATCGCTGCTCGTCGACGAGCACGCGACGAGAAGTACCGCCGACACAGTCCCGATCAGGGTTGCGGACAACGTGCGATGCATAAAGACCTCCGAAGCATTGAGTGAATGCTGGATTTTCGCACAGGGCAGTTAAATTCACGTCTCAAGCCCCGGGGTCGGGCACGGGATCGAGTTGGGCATCGGCTGGCGGCAGATGCCAAGGGCGCACGGTCACTGGCGGCGAAACAGATTGCAGCACGGTCTGATTCGTCGTGTTCGTGGCTGCACAGGCCGTATCTACGCTTCGCAGCACGACATGCGGGGCGACACGCCGCCGCGTGCGTACCGAAGGTCTGTGAAGCCGCGCTCCAACTGTCCAGGCGATGAAATCGACTGACAGCCGATCCTGACCGCTCGCCGACCGCAGGCTTGGCCGCGTGATGGACCAATCGGCGACGAAGCTGCGACGACGTTCAGCTACTGACGATGGTCGGGCAGCACGGTTCTGTCCTGGTAAAGCACCGGCGGTCGTCGCATACTGAAACCATGAAGGCAGCGGTAGGCGACAAACTTCATGTCCACAGTGCGACCGCCGGCAAACCCGAGCACACTGCCGAGGTCACCGAGGTCCGTGGCGCAGACGGCGCGCCGCCATATCAAGTGCGATTCGACGACGGGCATCAGGCGTTGATGTTTCCCGGACCGGACTGCACCGTGGAGCACGCGGCCGACTGATCGAGCGGTAGGAACTTCGCGAACTTATCTCCTACACGTCGCTGTAGGAGATAGTCTCGCGTTGTCGTGCAACACCGAGCGAACCCACCTTCGGGAAGCCTCATGAAGACAAGAAGCAAGGGCAGCGGCCCAACGGATTCGTCCGGGGGTCGACCTGGACTCGCGGTGGGGATTCGGGTTCGCACCAGTAATTCGACCGACTCCGCCAAGGCCAAGACCGCGGACTCGTCGATCGAGGCAGGAGTGATCGTCGACGACTTCGGCGACGTACTCGCTCCGCACGACCACTACGGCCGAGACTGGGCGCTATCCAAACGATGGGCGATTGCCCTCGACAGCGGGTCGCTGGTGTTCCGGGATGACAAGGATCTCGAACTCGAGAGTTGAGGGCATACTGAAACTCCCTCTCTCCCAATGGGGGAGGGGGAGTTTTCGGTTTCCGACGAAGGGACAGCCATGACTCAGCCAGGCGAGGAGCAACTACACCATCCTGCCGTCGTCGCTCATCGCGAAATCCGCACGGACAATATCCAATTGCGTATCGCCGACGCGATCACGAAGTTCGCCGGTTCGATGATGTTCGTCTACATCCATGCCGTCGTTTTCGCGCTATGGATGTTGTTCGCCGAATCGAATCCGTGGCCGACGCTGACCCTCGTTGTGTCGTTGGAGGCGATCTTCCTCTCTACGTTTGTCATGATCGGCCAGAACCGGCAGGCAGCTTTTCAGCAGATAAAGGCGGACCACGACTTCATCGAGGAAGAGCTGGAGCTGAAGACGAACACCGAGTTGACGCGCGCAATTCACGCAATGACAACTGAATTGCACAGTCGGCTGTTGGTCGAGCGGGGGCAGGAGTAGTTCGTCCGGCTCAGGCCTTTGGAGTCAGCAGTACCAACGGAATTTCACGGGTGGTCTTGCGCTGGTATCCGTCGTAGCCCTTGTACGCGGCGACGACCCGAGGCCACAGCTTCGCGCGCTCGTCGGCATTAGCGATGCGTGCGGTCATCGGACGCTTCGGGCCGTGTCTCAACGACACTTCGACATCCGGATTTTCGCGCAGATTCAGGTACCACGCCGGGTGCGTGGGGTCGCCGCCACGCGATGCGACGATCACCATCGTGTCGCCGTCGACGACGGGCGCGGTGAGCATGACAGCACGCGGCTCGCCGGATTTGCGGCCGATCGTGGTGAGCTCGAGCACCGGCATTCCTCCGAGACTCCCGCCGAGTCTTCCTCCGCTCACCTTGAGAACAGCGCGATGGAGGGCGTTCTGGATCTTGAGCTGCGCATCGCCAGGCATGCAACGAAATCTACGGGATCCGACCCGCCGTTCCTATCCTATTGGGCGGGATCGCGCCTCGCCTGGTAGTGGTCAGTCGAGCACTATCGGAACAGTTTCCTGTGGAGCCAGGTCTTGGCACAGCTCATCGGCCCTAGCGTCTTGTCGGTACGTATCCTTCTTCGCCTTGCCAACCGCGAGTTAGTCAATTTGTACGCCGAATGGGACCGATCGCGTACAAATTGACTAACTCACCGAATAGGCAGGGGCAGGCTCAGTGCACCGCACCCAAGTCCTGTAGCCGGGTGACCTCAGCCTCGTCCAAGCCCCAGGGTTCCGGCGTTGTTGACTCGCAGGTCTGTGACGTGG
This sequence comes from Mycobacteriales bacterium, assembly GCA_038256175.1. Classification (GTDB taxonomy): domain Bacteria; phylum Actinomycetota; class Actinomycetes; order Mycobacteriales; family Mycobacteriaceae; genus Antrihabitans. The sequence goes on along the minus strand of JBBSKP010000131.1, from coordinate 180 downwards.
GGAAATGTGGTGGAGAGACACGCCGTTTCAGTTGCGGGAAGGCACGAGCGGTCTCGAGGACGATGGAGTTGCTGAAGACCTCATCGATCATCGGAGTTGCCCGTGCCTGCCATCTCAGTATCACCCGTGGAATCGATCACCGAGGCATTGACCCGCTGGCGCGCCGGGGAACGCGCCGAT
>JBBSKP010000130.1:0-14282 GCA_038256175.1 Mycobacteriales bacterium | reverse complement strand
GGCAACCCAGCCGTCCCAGTCGTCCTCGCTGAGCGGGTCCTCGATGGAGACGAGCGGGTAGGAGTCCAGCAATTCGGCGTAGAAGGCGCCGAGCTCAGCGGCCGTGCGATCGGACCCCTCGAACTTGTAGCCTGTGCCCTCGTTGTAGAACTCGGTCGCTGCGACGTCGAGCGCGAGCGCAACGTCGCTGCCGAGCTTCAGGCCGGTGTTTTCGATGGCAATGCTGATCAGGTCGAGCGCTGCCCGTGTGCCGGCAATGTCGGGAGCGAACCCGCCCTCATCGCCCAGGCCCGTGGACAGGCCCTTCTCCTTCAGCACCGACTTCAGCGAGTGGTAGACCTCGGCACCCCAGCGCAGCGATTCCTTGAAGGTCGGCGCTCCGATCGGGGCGACCATGAATTCCTGCACGTCGACGCCGGTGTCGGCATGTGCGCCACCGTTGACGATGTTCATCATCGGAACCGGAAGAATGTGCGCGTTCGGACCGCCGAGGTAGCGGAAGAGCTCGAGACCGCACGACTCCGCAGCCGCGCGTGCAACAGCCAGCGACGCGCCGAGCAGCGAGTTGGCGCCCAGCCGCGACTTGTCAGGCGTGCCGTCGAGGTCGAGCAGAGCCTGATCGACCGTGCGCTGCTCGATGGCGTCGAGGCCGATGATGGCCGGGGCGATCTCGTCGAGAACCGCGTTGACGGCCTTCTGGACACCCTTGCCGCCGTAACGCTTTCCGCCGTCACGCAATTCGACAGCCTCGTGCTCACCTGTCGATGCGCCGGAGGGAACCGCAGCGCGGGTCAGGGTGCCGTCGTCGAGTGCGACCTCGACCTCGACCGTGGGATTGCCACGGGAGTCGAGGATCTCGCGAGCGCCGACCTGCTCAATGATGGCCACGGATGTTCTCCTTCGAAAAGCTGACACAATGCGGGTCCGAGCCTAGCGTCCATCCACCCCGACCGCGCACAGGCGCTCCGCGTGAGCAGCCTTTCCGGCCCTACGGACGCCGCCCCACCGAGTACGCAGACGCTCGATCGCGCACCTCACGCTGGTAGGCGCCCGACTGGTTGTAGGCCAGCAGCGCCGTGCTCCAACCTTCGGCGGTCTTCAGGTCGCCACCGCGTGCGCAGAGATAACGTGCCGCCGTCAACGCTGCGTCGTCGATGTTGTCGGGATCGACGGTGCCGTCACCGTTGGCGTCCACGCCCCACCGACTCCAGGTCTCGGGAATGAACTGCAGCGGGCCCATCGCTCGGTCGTAGACGGGATCACCGTCACGTGCACCGCCATCTGTGTCCGGAATCTCGGCGACGCCTGGCGCACCGTCGAGCGGAACGCCGCGGATCGGTGGCTCTACCTTCCCGTTCGCAGCAACCTCGGAACCGTGGAAGGTGCCGTGCTTACTCTCCACACTCGCAATCCCGGCGAGGGTGGTCCACCCGATCCCACACTGCGGATCGGTGTGCGCGAGCACTGTGGCGGCGTATCCGTAGGCCTCGAGCGCCGTCACCGAAATCCCCACCGCGTCGGAAAGGTCCGCTGCCCAATCGTGGAGCAAGGCGCCGGTTCGACCAGGTGCGTTGATATCGATCGGCGGCACCGGCATACCCATGCCCGGCGGAACGCCCTCAGGGATGTCGATGGCGTTGTCACGTCCGCCGCCGACGACGACGATCGCGGTGGCGACGACTGCCACCGCCCCACCAACCATCGCCGACGCGGCGAGTAGCCCCCGTACATTCACCACCCCATGATCCATGGGAATAGGTAATGCGTAGGTAAAGGACACGGCCGCCGGGGTGAACGGGTGTATGTTTCACGAAACATAACCAAGGATCGCCTTGCCTAGCTATGGCAAGGCGTGCCTCACTAAGGGAGAATTGGGTTCGTGCTTGTTCTCGCCGCCGGCCCGGGCGCGCCGTCGATAACCACCCAGCTGTTCGGCAGCGGTCTGATCGGCGTCCGCGAAGGCCTCGAGACCGGCATTGTCGTCATGATCCTGATCGCGTTCCTGGTCAAGGCTGACCGCAGGGACGCAATCAAGTGGGTGTGGATCGGCGTTGGGCTCGCCGTCGCCATGGTCGCGGCAATCTTCTTTGCAATCCACTACGGCACCTCGACAGTGACCGGGCTGACCGCTGAGATCATCGCAGGCATCGCTTCGCTGGTGGCCGTCGTCATCGTGAGCGCGATGGTCCTGTGGATGCGCTCCGCGGCTCGGTCGATCTCCGGTGAGCTACGCGCCGGTATGACGCGGGCGCTGGCCGTAGGCCCGCTCGCGGTTCTTTCTTTGGCATTCTTCGCCGTCGGCCGCGAGGGCGTCGAGACTGCATTGCTGATGGTCGGCTACGCCGAGAACACCGGCGGCAGCAGCTGGCCACTCGTCGGACTTCTGCTCGGCGTCGTCGTCGCCGCGGGACTGTCGGTGGCCCTGTACTACGGCGCCATTCGCATCAACTTCGCGCAATTCTTCAAGTACACGGGCATTTTCCTGATCATCGTTGCGGCTGGAATCCTGTCCTACGGAATTCGCGCACTACAAATCGGCGGCGTCCTGCCTGGCGGTTCTGCACAGGCGTGGGACATCAGCCAGACCTACGACGCGTCCACCTGGTACGGAACCGTCCTAGCCGGAATTTTCAACTTCCGCCCCGATCCCACAGTCGCGCAAGTGGTGGCATGGGTTTGCTACGTGGTGGTTGTCCTGACGCTGTTCCTGCGCCCCATCAAAACGCCGACACAACCGCCGACGGAAAAGTCTGCGCCACAACCGGAACTCGAAAGCACCCCCTAACACCCCTCTTCTGAAAGGCCCTACTTTGCGCCCACTCACAAGGACGTCCTGCGCGATCGCCGTCGCCGCAGCTGTGCCGTTCGCCCTCGCCGCCTGCACCGAGAAATCGGACTCCAAGGACGGCGGCGTCAAGGTCACCGCGAACGACACCACATGCGACGTCGCGACGGATACCGCCAACACGGGGAACACGACCTTCCAGATCACCAACAACGGAACCAAGGTCACCGAGTTCTACGTTTATGGCGAGGGCGACCGTGTGATGGGTGAGGTCGAGAACATCGGCCCCGGCCTGACCAGGCAACTCATTGTGTCGCTTGCCGAGCCCGGCACCTACCAAACCGCCTGCAAGCCAGGCATGGTCGGTGACGGCATCCGCCACGACTTCAACGTAACCGGCGAAGCACAGGCCAAGCCGGAAGAGGGCACCCAACTCGCCGAGGCCGCTGCCGGATACAAGCGGTATGTCGTCAGCCAGATCGTCGCGCTGCAGGAGACAACCGCGAACTTCGTCGAAGCGGTGAAGAGCGGCAACATCGAGGCCGCCAAGACTCAGTTCCCCACCACCCGAACCTATTACGAGCGCATCGAGCCGGTCGCCGAAAGCTTCCCAGACGATCTCGATCCGCGCCTCGACCTCCGTGAGCCCGACGTGGAGCCTGGCCAGAAGTGGACCGGCTTCCACCGCATCGAAAAGGACCTGTGGACCCAAGGTCTCCAGCCCGACACCAACGAGATCGCGGATCAGCTGCAGAAGGATATACAGGAACTCGCAGACCGCGTGAACGCCAACGACTTCTCGTTCGACCCGGTCCAAACTGCCGGTGGCGCAAACGAACTGCTCGAAGAGGTCGCGCGCACCAAGATCACCGGCGAGGAAGACTTCTTCTCGCACACCGACCTCTGGGACTTCAAGGCAAACGTCGAAGGCTCTCAGGCTGCCGTTGCGGCAGTCCGTCCGATCATCGATGAGCGTGACGCCGAACTCGGCACGCGCATCGACCAGCGGTTCGCCGATGTCGAAGCAGAGCTCGAAAAGTACCGCAGCGGTGACGTATTCGTTTCGTACGACACGGTAACCGAGCCGCAGCGGCAGGAACTGTCCAAGAAGATCGATGCCCTGTTGGCAGAAGTGAGCAAGGTTCAAGGTGTCGTCGCAAACCAGTAACCCCGAATCCGAGCACGCCCGCACCGGCATCAGCCGGCGCGGGCTGTTCGGCGCCGTCGGCGCCGGAGCTGCACTCGTCGGAGCCGGTGCCGTCGTCGGCCGCGTGACGGCACCGGAACCTGAGTCCCACCTCGACGACGTTGTCGCGTTCCACGGCGAGCATCAGGCCGGAATCGTTACTCCCGCCCAGGACCGCCTGCATTTCGTCGCGTTCGACGTCACCACCGATTCTCGTGACGAACTCGTCGCCCTGCTCCGCACGTGGACCCAGGTCGCCGAACGGATGACCGCCGGCGCGGAAACCTACCCGAACGGTGCATTCGGCGGCGCGCAGTACTCACCGCCGTCCGACACCGGCGAAGCACTCGATCTGGCGGCGAGCCAGCTGACAATTACGATCGGCTTCGGCCCGTCCTTGTTCGGCACACCGGAACACGATCGATTCGGCATCTACTCCAAAAAGCCTGCAGCACTTGCCGATCTGCAACACTTCCCTGGCGAGATTCTCGACCAGTCCCGCTGCGGCGGCGACATCGCCATCCAGGCGTGCGCGAACGATCCCCAGGTCGCTGTGCACGCGATCCGCAACCTCGCCCGCCTCGGCGTCGGCACTGTTGCGGTGAAGTGGTCCCAGCTCGGTTTCGGCCGCACATCATCGACGTCGCAGGCACAGATCACGCCGCGAAACATGATGGGGTTCAAGGACGGCACCAACAACATCAAGTCCGAAGACGCCACGGCCGTGAGCGATTCCGTCTGGGTCGACCCGAAGGACGACCAAGAGTGGCTGGCCGGAGGTACCTTCCTCGTCGCGCGTCGCATCCGGATGCTCATCGAATCATGGGACCGCACAACGCTGAACGAGCAGGAACGCGTCATCGGACGGCTCAAAGGCAACGGTGCGCCACTGGGCGGAAGCGACGAGTTCGAGGCGGTGGACCTGCAATCCCAAGGACCAACCGGCCCCGTCATCGCGACCGACGCGCACATTCGGCTCGCGTCCCACGAAACCCTCAAGGGTGTCAAACTGTTGCGGCGCGGTTACAACTTCACCGACGGATCGGACGGCTTCGGACATCTCGACGCGGGCCTGTTCTTCATCGCGTTCTGCCGGGATCCGCTCAAGCAGTTCGTGCCGATGCAGTTGCAGCTGGCCCGCAAAGACTCGCTGAACGAATACATTCAACATATCGCGTCAGCGGTATTCGCTGTGCCACCAGGCCTTCGCGAAGGCGAATTCTGGGGTTCGACACTGTTCGGCGAGACCGACAAGGCCCAGCCACAGCAAGGCCGGTAATTAGTCCTGCGGCCAGTACTTCAGCCAAGCCTTGCCGGACAACGGCTTCCGTTCGCCGCGCTTGCCCTCGGCAGCGTCCTCGGCCGATCTGATCCGCACGGCAAACCCGAGCACGGCCTTGCGTAGTTCCTCTTCGGCGCTGCGGGCACCACCGATGTCGACCGTGCGCAACGCAGCTGGAACCAGCTCATCCGGCAGGCCCGCTTTGGCGCTGCGCGAGAGGACCTTTTCCGCAAGCGCCAGAGCAGGTTGCGCCATCGCGATACCGTCCATGCACGACCGCCTGGACTTCTCCGATGCCTTGCGCTTCTCCCATGCGGCCTCTTGGGCAGCGATGTCGATCGGCCCCACCGCGCCTTCGGCTAGGTGCGGACTGCGGTGGACCAATTTGGCGACCAACGTTGCCGCGACGTCGTCGACAGTGAACGGCCTTTCCGATGCTTCGGCTATCCGGGACTGAAACAGCACCTGCAGCAACAGATCCCCCAGCTCCTCCTTAATCGCGGTCGGGTCGTCCTCACCGATCGCGTCGAGCAGCTCGTAGGTCTCCTCCAACAAGTACGGCCGTAGCGAATCGTGGGTCTGGGTCACTTCCCAGCCACCGATTCCCCACAGCCGGTCCATCAGCTCGACCGCCTCGATCAGGCTGTCGCCCGCCACGACCGGCGCCGCGATCAGATCCTCACCGCTCGCGATACGCGACTTGACGAGGTCGTTGCGCGCATCGGTACTGATTAGAACGGGCGCGACGGCACCAGGACCGGCCAGCACCGCATCCGGCAACTGCCAGCGCACCGCAACCGGCACCTCCTCGGTGAATTCTACCGGGCCACTGAGGTATTCGATCGCAGCGATCGGCACCAGCGTCGGCCGCACGGGGTCGAGCAAGATCACGGTCACGCCAACGCCTCCGCCGGCAGCGCAAGGCTGACAGTGCCCGGCGGCTTGCCGTCGAGGGTGAGGAGCAGATCAGCCACGAACTGCAGCAACTGCAGATCGCGAACCCGCGAGGCGCCGATCGAATCCTCGACCCGCGGCAGCGGAAGTGCCACCACACCAGACGCCGCGCGGTACGTGGCAGTCGGGTACAGCCGCTTGAGTCTCGTCTGCTTCGAGTCGGGCAGGTTCAACGTCGCAACCTTGAGCTGTGTGCCGGTAACCGCGACCTCCGTGAGCCCGTACTCACGGCAGAGCAACCGCAGCTTGGCAACCGATACGAGCCGCGCGACCTCGATCGGCAGCGGTCCGTAACGGTCGATCAGTTCCTCGACCACCGCGGCGATTGCTGAATCATCGCATGCCGCAGCGAGTTTGCGATACGCCTCGAGCCGGAGCCGATCGCTCGTGATGTAGTCGGGCGGAACGTGCGCGTCGACCGGCAGGTCGATGCGGACCTCCTTCGCCGTATCTTCGGTGGTGATCGGCCTTCCGTCAGCCGCCGCGCGATACGCCTCGACCGCCTCCCCGACCAGTCGCACGTAGAGGTCGAAGCCGACTCCCGCGACGTGTCCAGACTGTTCGGCGCCGAGAACGTTTCCGGCGCCGCGTATTTCGAGATCCTTCATAGCGACGGCCATACCCGCACCGAGGTCGGAGTTCTGCGAAATTGTCGCCAACCGGTCGTAAGCCGTTTCGGTGAGCGGCTTTTCGGGCGGGTACAGGAAGTACGCGTAGCCGCGCTCTCGGCTTCGGCCGACCCGGCCGCGTAGCTGATGCAGCTGCGAAAGGCCGAGGGCATCGGCGCGTTCGACGAGCAAAGTATTCGCGTTGGAGATATCGAGACCGGTTTCGATGATCGTGGTGCAGACCAGAACGTCGTACTCACGCTCCCAGAAGCCCTGCACGGTCTTCTCCAACATGTCTTCGTTCATCTGGCCGTGCGCGACGACAACCCGCGCCTCGGGCACCATGTCACGAATCTTTTTGGCGGCCTTGTCGATCGAGCTGACCCTGTTGTGGACGTAGAACACTTGACCATCACGCAACAGCTCGCGACGGACCGCGGCCGCAACCTGCTTGTCGTTGTACGCACCGACGTAGGTGAGCACCGGATGACGCTCTTCCGGCGGCGTCAGAATCGTCGACATCTCCCTGATGCCTGCCAAACTCATTTCCAGCGTTCGCGGAATCGGCGTTGCAGACATGGTGAGAACGTCGACGTGCGTCCGGAGCGCCTTGATGTGTTCCTTGTGCTCGACACCGAAGCGCTGCTCCTCGTCGACGACAACGAGCCCGAGGTCCTTCCAGCGCACGCCGGTCTGCAGCAGCCGGTGGGTACCGACGACGATGTCCACCGTCCCGTCGGCCAAGCTCGCAAGAATCTCTCGCGACTCAGTGGTGTGGGTAAAGCGTGACAACCCGGCCACCCGTACCGGAAACGCCGCCATCCGCTCGGTGAACGTCTGCAAATGCTGTTGCGCCAGAAGCGTTGTCGGCACCAGGATGGCAACCTGCTTACCGTCTTGCACTGCCTTGAACGCGGCACGGACGGCGATCTCTGTCTTGCCGTAGCCCACGTCGCCACAGACGACGCGGTCCATGGGGACGGCCTTTTCCATGTCGCCCTTGACCTCGGCGATCGCGGTCATCTGATCGATCGTCTCGGTGAACGGAAACGCGTCCTCGAGCTCTTTCTGCCATGGCGTGTCGGGGCCGAACGCGTGTCCCGGTGCCGCTTGACGCGCCGCATACAGCTGCACCAGTTCACCGGCGATCTCACGAACGGCCTTGCGGGCCTTGCGTTTCGTGTTGGTCCAGTCCGAGCCACCGAGCTTACTGAGGCTGGGCATCTCGCCGCCGACGTATCGGGAGAGCTGGTCGAGCGAATCCATGGGCACGAACAGACGATCGCCAGGATGGCCGCGCTTGCTCGGCGCGTACTCGATGACCAGGTACTCGCGTCGCGCGCCGGCGATCGTGCGCTCGATCATCTCGACGAAGCGGCCGATGCCGTGCTGGTCGTGCACCACCATGTCGCCCGCGTTGAGTGCGAGCGGATCGACCTGGTTTCGACGCTTGGCCGGCAGTCGTTTGCCATCACCGACCGCGGCGATGCGGTTACCCGTGAGGTCGGATTCCGCAATGATCACGATCCCCGCGTCGGGCAGGATCAGACCGGCCGACAACGACGCGCACAGCACTCCGACGACACCGGGCTCCGGTTCCGCACCGGCTGCGAGTTCGGCTGCTGGGACCTCGGCCTCGGCAAGACGCTCCAAAATCCGTTGCGCCGTACCGTGTCCCGCGACGACGACAGCTGCGCGCCCACCGGTTGCGACGTGGCCGCGCAGCAGGGCGAACGTGGTCGCGACCTCTTCCTCCGCGCCACGGGCAACCGGAGCGGGCGATACGCCGAGTTCGATCTCGGCTCCGCTGCCCGAGGCCAGGGGGCTGATCGTCCACCACGGATGTCCACCACGCTCGGCGCTCTCGCGAACCTCACGCAATCCGCGATATCCGGAAGCCGCGAGGTCCAGGCCCTGCCCACGCAGATTGGCCGTGTCGATCGGGGCCGCGCCACCGATCGACGCGGCCGTCCACGACGCCTCCAGGAACTCGAGTCCAGTGCGGACCAGATCGGCTCCACGGGTGCGGATCTTCTCCGGATCGCACAGCAAAATGTGCGAACCTTCGGGAAGAACCTCGGTCAGGAGTTGCAGCTTGTTCGGTTGCAAGACCGGCAGCAGCGCCTCCATCCCCTCGACGGGAATTCCGGCCGACAACTTGTCCAGCATCTCGACGAGTGCGGGATCGGACGGGTTGTCCCGCGCGAGCTGCGCAGCCCGATCCTTGACCTCCTCGGTCAGCAGCAGTTCGCGGCACGGAGGCGCGATCACCAAGTCGATCGCGTGATCCGGCAGCGACCGCTGATCGGCGACCGAGAACGCACGAAGTTCGGTGACCTCGTCTCCCCAGAATTCGACCCGGACGGGATGGTCGGCGGTCGGTGAGAAGACGTCGAGGATCCCGCCGCGGACGGCGAACTCGCCGCGCTTGCCGACCATGTCGACCCTTGTATACGCAAATTCGACGAGCCTGCTGATCAATGCGTCGAAGTCGTGGTCTTCACCGACACGCAACGCGATCGGCTCGATCTGACCGAGGCCTGGCGCCATCGGCTGCATCAGCGAACGAACGGTACTGACCACCACCCGTAGTGGCGGTCCGTAGTCGGGATCCTCCGGGCGGGCAAGCCTGCGCAGCACATGCAAGCGCTTGCCGACCGTGTCAGCTCCGGGAGAGAGCCGCTCGTGCGGAAGCGTTTCCCACGATGGGAACTGAACGACAGCGTCGCCGAGAATCCCGCCGAGCTCGGACGCGAGATCGTCGGCTTCGCGACCCGTCGCGGTCACGAGAAGTAGGTGAGTCTTGGCAGCAACAGTGGCAGCGACGAATGGGCGCACCGGATTCGGCGCGACCATCGCCGCGGTCGGCTGTCCGATCAGATCGGCGATTCCAGCGAGGGCAGCATCCGCGCACGCTGCAGCGGCCAGTCCCGCCAGTGGCGGACGGTTGGAAGGCAACAGCGAACTCCTGAAGGAGGGGACGGATGTTTCGTCATCGAATCGACGGCTGCTGTCGATTCTATGAGGTTGGCAAACGCTCCGCCCCTCCGGTCGTTCGGGCTAAGGCTCGTATCGCCGCAAACGCCGAGCGGCGAACTCACGGAAATAGGACAGCTTTTCCTCCGGAACCAGTGCAGGCAGGAGAAAATACCAGAGTCGCTCCATGCGGACAGCCATCTGATCGACGGAATCGGTTCCAACGGCGACGATGTGCACGCCGGCCGTGAGTTCCTGCCACAGCAGGCCGACCACGTCAGGATCGAGGTCCGACTTGAGGTCGCCCTGCTCGATGGCACGCTCGGCGAGTATCCGATTAACCTTGCCCCAGTTTAGGGTGATGCTGTCGCCTTGAGCGCCGCGATAGTCACCGATCTGATGGTTGAGCTTGAGCATCGCCGCAACCATCGGATCATTTTGCGTGAGGTCCGCCAAAACATAGGAGACGCCGATGCAGGCCTCCAACGCGGGAACGCGGTTGTCGAAGAAGCCTTTGCAGGACACGCTCAAGCGCTCGTTGCCCTGATCGACAACGGCCCGCGCCAACTCTTCCTTCGATCCGAAATGGAAGTACAACGCACCCTTGGTCACGTTCGACTGCGCAATGATTTCGCTGAGGCTGGCGTTTGCGTAACCTAACCTGAGGAACACATCGGCCGCCCCGGCGAGCACAGAGTCGCGGGTGATTTCCGCGCGCGCTTGCCTAGCCATGTGTTTCGCCTCGCCATCCCCGTCTCAGACCGATATCTCGGCCCAAATAGCACAAAAAGGTTGGGTGAACCGTACCACCGGGCTCAATGTCAACCATCGATTCGCGCATTGGGTCGCAGATCTCCCTTTGGGTACCGAAGCTAGTCATACCGACCCCAGTTGGGGGTTCGACTCGAGATTTGTCAGCCCGTTCCAGCACAGATTGACGAGGTGCGCGGCAACCACTTCCTTCGACGGCGTTCGTTCGTCGAGCCACCAGGTCGCGGTCGTCGACACCATCCCTACCAGTGCCTGCGCGTACAGGTGCGCAAGGTCAGGATCCAGACCGCGACGCGAGAAGTCGCCCGCGAGAATATGTCCGACCCGACCGGTCGCCTCGTTGAGCAGGCTCGAGTACGTGCCCTCGCCGGCCGTCACCCGCTGATCGCGGACGAGAATCCGGAAACCGTCGGTGCGCTCGTCGACATAGGTAAGCAACGCGAGCGCTACCCGCTCGAGCCGGATGCGCGAACGATTCTGTGTAAGCGACGAGGTGATCATGTCGTTCAGCAACGACATCTCCCGATCGACGACAACGGCGAATAGACCCTCCTTGCCACCGAAGTGTTCGTAGACCACCGGCTTGGACACCTGCGCTCGCTGCGCGATCTCCTCGACCGAGGTCGCGTCGAATCCTCGCTCGGCAAAAAGCGCGCGTGCGATTTCGATCAGTTGACTGCGTCGCTGCGTACCCGTCATGCGCACTCTTGGTGCGCGGTCCCCCGTAGGGGCACCCTCAGTAGGCCGTGACATCAGCGCCCCCGACTGCGCCGTTTGTCATCGATAAGTCCTTTCGAAGAATTTCTCGAAATTCGTTGCTTTGTCCGTACCTTATCGACACGCGGGCCCAAATCGCCTAAGCAGTTCGACGGACGGAGCGTCGGCATGCGAGGATGTGGCGCGGTGGCGCCGTCCGTCGGTGCAACAATCCGCCGTGGTGTAATGGCAGCACCTCTGATTTTGGTTCAGATAGTTCAGGTTCGAGTCCTGGCGGCGGAGCAACTACTTGCAGACGAACAGAATTTTGGCCAGTCGAGGGAGCTAAATGCCACAGCAGACCGCCGTCGTGGTGCTCGCCGCAGGCGCCGGCACCCGGATGCGGTCGAAGCTCCCCAAAGTCCTGCATTCACTCGCGGGCCGAAGCATGCTCGCGCACGCCATCCACGCAGCCAACGAAATCGAGCCCGACCACCTGATTACCGTGGTCGGCCACGATCGCGAACAAGTCGGCAGAGCCGTCGGGGAACTCGAGCAGGAAGTGCGCCGCAAGATCGGCATCGCGGTGCAACCCGAGCAGCTCGGCACCGGGCACGCGGTCCGCTGCGCACTCGAGGTTCTGCCCGCCGATTTCGACGGAAACATCCTGGTCACAGCGGCAGACGTCCCGCTCCTCGACGGTCATACCCTCGGCGCGCTCCTCGATGAGCACCGCAGCTATCCCGGCCGCGCCGCAGTCACGGTGCTGACCTTCGTCCCTGCTGACCCCAATGGATACGGCCGCATCGTCCGGTCCGAATCCGGCGATGTCACCGGGATCGTGGAGCACGCGGACGCCACTCCCGAACAGTCGAAGATCACCGAAGTGAATTCGGGCGTGTACGCCTTCGATGCGGCAGCGCTGCGCGAGGCGATCATTCAGCTCGACACGGAGAACGCGCAGCACGAGCTCTACCTCACCGATGTGCTGAGGATCGCGCACCGCGCGGGCCGCGACGTCTACGGTGCCCAGCTGGCCGACTCGGCGAAGGTGACGGGCGTCAACGACCGGGTGCAGCTCGCCGCCGCGACCCGAACTCTCAACAAATACATCATCGAGCGTCACATGCGCGCCGGAGTGACCATCATCGACCCGACAAGCACCTGGGTGGACGCGAGTGTCCACATCGGCCGAGACGTGACAATTCGGCCCGGCGTCCAGCTGCTCGGCGACACCGTCATCGGTGAGGACGCCGTGATCGGACCCGACAGCACATTGAACGACGTATCGGTCGGCGAATCGGCTGTCGTTGTCCGCACACACGCCGAGAAATCCACGATCGGACCCGGCGCGACCATCGGACCGTTCAGCTACCTGCGACCCGGCACCACAGTCGGTACCTCGGGCAAACTCGGCGCCTTCGTCGAAACGAAGAACGCCGATATCGGCGCGCATTCCAAGGTCCCCCATCTGACCTACGTCGGAGATGCCACGATCGGCGAACACAGCAACATCGGCGCCTCGAGCGTGTTCGTCAACTACGACGGTGTCGCCAAGAGCCGCACCATCGTCGGATCCCACGTTCGGACGGGCAGCGACACGATGTTCGTGGCCCCGATCGAGGTGGGCGACGGCGCCTACTCGGCGGCAGGGACAGTGCTTCGCCGAAGCGTGCCGCCGGGGGCGCTTGCAGTATCGGGCGGCGCACAGCGCAATATTGAAGGCTGGGTTCAGCGAAATCGGCCCGGCACACCGTCAGCTCGCGCCGCTGCTCAGGCAATAGAGCAACGACACGCAGCACAGCAAGAAGCAGTCGGCCAGGCCGATGAAGAAAACCAGCAAAAGGATGGCGAAAACCAGTGAGCGCGCTTTCAGTCGACAACCAGAAGAGCCTGATGCTTTTTTCAGGCCGCGCCCATCCTGAGCTCGCCGAACAGGTCGCGAAGGAACTCGATATCGCCGTCACGCCGCAGACCGCGCGTGACTTCGCGAACGGCGAGATATTCGTCCGCTTCGAGCAGTCGGTCCGCGGCAGCGACGCTTTCGTCCTGCAGAGCCATCCGTACCCACTGAACACGTGGCTGATGGAACAGCTGATCATGATCGACGCGCTCAAGCGCGGATCTGCCAAGCGCATCACCGCGGTTCTGCCGTTCTACCCGTATGCGCGCCAGGACAAGAAGCACCGCGGCCGGGAGCCGATCTCGGCCCGCCTTGTTGCCGACCTGCTCAAGACGGCCGGCGCGAACCGGATCATCACCGTCGACCTGCATACCGACCAGATTCAGGGCTTCTTCGACGGTCCGGTCGATCACATGCACGCGCACAACCAGCTGGCCGATCACATCCGCAACGGTTACAACCTCGACCACATCACCGTCGTATCGCCCGACTCGGGCCGCGTACGAGTTGCGGAGAAGTGGGCGGATTCGCTCGGCGGCGCACCGCTGGCCTTCATCCACAAGACACGCGATCCGCTCGTGCCCAACCAGGTCAAGTCCAACCGTGTTGTCGGCGATGTCAACGGCCGCACCTGCATCCTGATCGACGACATGATCGACACCGGTGGCACCATCGCCGGCGCTGTCCGCGTTCTGAAAGAAGCCGGCGCGGGTGACGTCGTCATCGCCGCGACCCACGGCGTCCTCAGCGACCCCGCGGCCGAGCGACTCGCGGCCAGCGGCGCAAAAGAAGTTGTCGTCACCAACACGCTCCCGATCGGTGAGGACAAGAAGTTCCCGCAGCTGACTGTGCTGTCGATCGCGCCGCTCCTTGCGCGCACCATTCGTGAGGTGTTCGAAAACGGTTCGGTGACGAGTCTTTTCAACGGGTCGGCTTAGGGCCTCCGGCCCCGTGAGTCTTTATGGAGGGCAGGCCCTCCATAAAGACTGGTTCGAAAATGGGTAGGTGAGCGGGCAGGCGACAGCACCCGGCGCAGCCGGGTTGGATCGGGCGGTGCTCAGACGGCGGGTTGCAGGACGACTGTGCGGCCGGTGAGTTGTTCGAGTTGACGCGTGAGCATG